>NZ_JBEXCW010000154.1:0-11098 GCF_040605435.1 Streptomyces sp. NPDC005574 | reverse complement strand
AGTGAGATCACCACACCAACGACGAGGGGCTTCGCCACGTCACCCCACCTGACCAGCCTGTTTCACTCCTCAGACCCCAGGATGAAAGAGGTTCACTGATCACTGATCACTGAAAAGGTTTCTCGTGATGTCCAAGGTTCTCGTTGTCGTAGGTCACCCCGACCTGTCCCGGTCGAGGGCCAACGCGGCGCTCGTGGACGCCGTCCGCGATCTGCCCCATGTCACGGTGCACGACCTCTACGCCGCCTACCCCGACTTCGAGATCGATGTCGAGGCGGAGCAGGCGCTGTTGGCCGAGCACGATGTGATCGTCTTCCAGCACCCGGTGTTCTGGTACAACACCACCCCTCTGTTCAGGCTGTGGCAGGACAGGGTTCTCACCATTGGCTGGGCCTTCACCATGGAGAGCACTCCTGAGCAGCTGGCCGGCAAGAGGGCCGTCGTGGCCGTCACGGCTGGCGTCAATGCCGAGGACTACAGCCCTGAGGGCTGGGTCAAGGCCACGGTCGAGAGCCTCCTCGGCAGCTGGGAGGCGATCCTGCGGCTGTGCCAGTTCGACATCCAGCCGATGTTCAAGGTGCACGGCACCATCACCGGCCTGTCCGACGAGGACCTGGCCACCGCCGCCAAGCAGTACAACGAACTGCTCGCCTCCTTCGCCGCCTGACTCGCTCCATACTGCGGAGCTGCCCTCAAGGTGACGCGGTGGTGATGGGGCACCCAGTCTCCGGCCGCTCTTCGCCGTATCGGCGTCGAGCGGCCGCAGACATTACCGCCCAAACGCAGCGATTGCCTGGTGCGACCAGCCCAGACCGCCGGTTACGAGCAGCGGGAGCGTCCGGGCGGCAGCCGCACCCGTCGTCGTCCGCGCCGGTCTCCGGCGCCACGCTGCTCGCTCGCCCTCCGCCTTGGTCACCCACCGCGAACCGGTCAGTGACCGGGTACGCACAAGGGTGCGGGTGCCGTAAGAACACGCCCCATGTGAGGACGGCTCGCGGGATGCGGGGGATGAGCACCGAGGGGTCGTCGCCGGGGTACAGGTGCAGGTTCCGCCATCCGTGGACGCGGGCCATGTACGCGGCGGCGGCCTCGATGATGTCGGCCCACCGCTGGTGCCCGAGCACGAGGAACGCGATCGGGTACAGGTGGCCGTCGGTGGGGTCGTCGATCCCGGTGACGTGGAGGCCGCTGTGGGCGATGAACCCGCTGTCGGCGACGTCGTCGGCGCAGGGCGTCCAGAGCTGTTCGGCGGGGTGCATCGTGCCGTCGTCGCCCTCACTGGTCTCGATCTCGTACAGGGCCTTGGTGGTCACGCGTTCACCTCCGCGACGGCGTCGACCAGGAGCGCGGTGACGTCGGCCTTGTACGGGTCGGCGTAGCTCTCGTGGTCGCTGACATCGAACGGTGCGCCCTTCGCGGTGACGGTGAAGCCGGGGATGACGGTGGCCGCCTTACCGGCCAGCTCGGTGTTGAGGCGGTCGGCGTCGCGGGAGGCGAGCCAGGTCTGGGTGTACGGGCCGAGGCGGAGCAGGGTGTAGCCGGTGTTGTCCTGTCGGCGGGCTTCGACGTGGACGGCGTAGTTCGCGGCCGGCATGCCGACGTCGTCGGGGAGGTTCAGGCCCGCTGCGGCGTGGGTGAGGACTGCGAAGGCCGGGTTCCAGACGCCGACGATCGCGTTCGTCTCGCAGCGCAGCCAGCCCTTGCCGGTGTAGCCGAGCTGGTGGCCGTGGAGGTAGGCCGCGGCGTGCGGGGTGTCGGGGTGGACCAGGGCGACGGCGATGAGGTCGGGGCCGTGGTCATCACCCGGGCGGGTTTGGGCGCGCTCGAGGTACGGGCCGACCCGGACGGCGATGTCCTGGCCTGCGCCAGGCGACCAGAATTCCGTGTCGCGCAGGGCGGCGAGCAGTGCGCGGAACTGGTCGACGGCGGCCTGGTCCTCGGGGGCGAGCATACGCCAGGCGTTCAACGACGATCGGCGTGCTGCTCACGCTTCCCAGCGTGCATCGGACAGGCCAGCAGGGCGAGCCGCAGCAGCGGTCAGGGCGTATCTCCGGAGTAGTAGAAGCGGCAGCTGACCCCGGGGCCGGGTGTGCGGGGCTCGCCGGGGCGCGGGTCGTACAGCGACCGCCCGCCGGGGAACTGCCCGAGCTCGGTGGACAAGGCCACCCCATCGTCGACTTCCACGGTCCGCCATCCGTGGATGTCCAGCAGCAGGCCGTCCAGCGGCCCGCCGACCAGTGCGGCGTAGGTCCGATGCGGGAGCGGGCCGGGGTTGGGGTCGTCGTGGTCGTGGCCGTAGACGCGACCGTTGCGCAGCTGCTCATCGCCGTTCATCCGGCCAGCCTCCCAGCCACCACCGACAACGCGGGGTGTGACCGGTCAGGTGCGGAAGCGGGAGCGCCAGCCGCCGGCCTTCTGCGGTGCGGCCTCTTCCTCCGTCTGTTCACGCAGGCGCTCTTGCTCCTGGCGCTCGCGTTCGTCGGCTTCGGCGCGCTGCCGGGCCGTGACGGCCAGCTGCTGGCAGTCCTCGCACAGGTGCGGGTGCGACTCACGCGACTGGTTCCACTCCCGCCTGTCGACCGCCGCCCATCGGCCGTCGGTGAACTTGTGGCCGCAGTCCGCACACACAGGCCGCCGCGCCTCCTGCTGCGCCGCCTCCCGCTCATCGCGGCGCTGCTGCTCCTCCCGGGCTGCTTGGCGCCGGCGGGCGAGGGCCGCGTCCCGGCGCGGGTTGCCAATCGCCTCCAGCAACGGCTGACGCTCCGTACGGCCAAAGCGCCAGAACACCCGGCCGGCCGGGCCGTGCTCACGCAGCAGATCCAGCGTGGTCGCCACGATAGGTATCCGCCCGTCGTAGGAGTGATAGCCGCGCTCGCTGTTCCACCGGCCCTGCCAGTGGGGGCGGGTGAGGTCCGCGACCGCCGCCATCTGCTTCTTCGCGGCGCGTTTGCCGACCTGGTGGAAGACAAGCAGGACCGGCGGGTGCACGCGCTCGTAACCCTCCCACTCGGGTGCGGACCAGCGGGTGCGCCACATCGGCTTCTCAACGTTGTCGGTGTCCTTCTCCTGCCGCAGGAAGAACCGGGCGTACTTGTCGAACTTCGCGGCGATAAGGACGGCTTCCTCAGTGCAGTTGTCGGCCTCGATGAACAGCAGCGGCACCCCGTCGCCCGGCGCGGTGACGACAACGTCGGCGCGGGCGCTGCCGATCGCCGGGTTCTTCCAGGTGCCCTTCACCGGGAGCGCGACCTCGGTGGCGTAGGAGGTGAGGGTGCCGATCCCGTCCGGGGCGTCGACAGCGGCCTGCGCGGCGGCGACCGCCTCGGCCGGCTCCCCGGCGAGCAGGTTGAGGTCGGGCTTCGGGCGGATCAGCGCGATGACCGTCTCGTTCACCGTCATCGGATGCGAAGCCCCGGAACGGCCCGCGCTCTTGGGCATCCCGCCCATCTCTTCCGGCTCACGGTCCAACTCGACTCCGGCCGCGGCCAGACCATCCTTCGTCAGCAGCCGGACTTCCTCCGCCCCCCGGGTCCGGCCACCGTCGACGGCCAGCCCGTGACGTCGCAGATCATTCACCGCGCCACGGTGGGAAGCCGTGCGGGCTTCCTTCCGCTTCGCCGGGGTCGGCTTGAGGGTGTGCCGGTAGCTCAGGTGCGGTGAGGCGAGGCGCTGGATCTGGTCGGCAGTCGCGACCTTGAGCACTCCGAGCACGGACAGCACGTCGCCGCGCAGACCGTTCGATGATCTCGCCTCGTTCGCCTTGCGCTTGCCCGCCATCAGCTCCGCCCTCCCTGTACCCGCGCCCCACCGGGCGCACGACTCGATCGCGTCCGGCCACCGGCCGGGCGCCGGCCCCCGGCCGTAGAGGGATCCGCCCCCGAACCCGATGATCTCCTCCGCCACTGACACGCCCCGCCCATTCCCAGGGGCGTTGTCAGTGAGAGGAGAGAAGAGGGTTCCGACAATCCTGGGAAGGCCCGGAAACCGGCGCTGACAAGGGGAGATGCCGAGCTGTCAGGTGTCGTGCACGGAAGTGACTTCGGCAGTGGGAACGCAAGTGGCGGCGGCAGGAGCTCACCGGGGCTTGCCCAGCGCGGCGGGCGTGACCCGGGAGGCATGGGCCGGGCGCCGGGTTCGCGGTGTACAGAACTCCATCGTGCCCGCGCACAGCGGCGGAAAGGGGCGGCCGGGCTCGGATCGAACACGGGCGAAGGCGTGAGGGCGGGAGTGAGGGCGGGAGTGAGGGTGCGGGTGACGACGGGCACGAGGTCCTCATTCCTCCCGGGCAGGCCGGGACAGGCGGCGTTCAAGGGCGTCGCGGCCACCAAGGCGTCCGGCAAGGTGCTTGGCCGGCCGACCGCCATCACCGCAGACCAGGCCGCCGACGGCTGGCTCACCGTGGCGTCGCCATCGAGCAGCCCCGTCAGGTCATCCGGGACCTCGCGGGCGCCGGTGTCGTCCAGGACGCGCCTGATCGTCTTGGATGACGGTGCCGTACTGCCGGGCGAGAGCCTTCACAGCGACGCCCTCGCGGTAGGCATGGACGACATCGGCGAGACCAGGTCACCGACTATGACGATCCTGATGGTCCACGTGCCCGGCCTGGTCGCCGAGCAACTCGCGGGACATCGACGACGACGCGGTCCGCCAGACTCTCAGCGACGAGAAGACCATCCGATGGGGACCGGCTACTCCGTGCGGGTCACTGCCCCGCTCAGCGTCCATACGGCGATGGTCGATCTGTCCGCAACCGCGCTGCCGCGACCGGCACGCTCGCATCCGCCGGAGGCATAGACTTCTCCAACGCGGTCTCCCTCGGCATGAACGTCGCGGCCACGGCCGCCGCGTTCTGGCCTCCCTCCAGCACCCGGCACGATGTCACCGGATCGGAGACGGGCTGAGATGGCCACGTACCTCCCCATCCCCGGGGACGCCCCGGAGGCCGTTCAGGCTCTGGCCAGCCAGCTGCGCGACGCCAAGGAGGCCGCCGGACTCTCGGTGGCCAAGCTGGCGACGAAGGCCCACTTCTCCACCGCCACCATCTCCCTGGCCGCCTCCGGCAAGAAGGTACCGACCTGGCCGGTGACGTGGGCCTTCGTCGAGGCCTGCGAGGACACCAAGGGCCAGGCTCACTGGGAAGCACTCTGGAGCTCCGCCGACGCCGCCGAGAAGGGTCAGACCGACGACGAGACAGAGGCCCCCGACCCGGCTCCGACGTCCGCCAAGCGCTCCCGAACACGCAGGAAGTCCGTCGACGAGCTGGTCGACGAGGCGGTCAACAGGCTCCGGGCCAACGACTTGAACCCCGAACTCGACAGGACCCGTAGCCAGCTGGAGCTGTGCATCAGCGCCGAACAGTTCTGCAACCTGCTGCGAGGCGCCCGCGGCAGCCTCACCATCGCGGAGATCAAGGAAAAGGCCCACGAGGAAGGCTTCATCACCCTCAGGAAGTTCGACATCGCCACGATGACGAGCGAGAACAGCAACACGATCCCCGAGATTCAGACACTCCAGGCATTCCTGGTGGGATGCGAGGTCGAAGCGGGGCTGCGGCCACTCTGGATCAACACCGCGACCAGGCTGCAGCTGATGCAGGCATGGCGGGCCCAGCCCCGAGACCAGATGAACCTTCGTCGCCGCATGCGGCGCAGGTGGGGACGCGCGCTCGGCGGACTGCGTCTTGAGGCCCTCATCACACTGATCTGCACGGTGATCCTGACCGCGGCTCAGATCTACCAACTGACCAACTAACCCTCTGGCACAGCTGACCACACGTAATACCCCTCCTACTCGTGCGAGGGGTATTACGCGTCTGACCCGTCAGCGCGACTCCGGGAGGACCTATCGGAAGGCCCAGCACAGCCCACGGCTGGAGCCGCGCTCTTCCGCTTTCCACCCTCCCCGTGCCTCAACCTGGTCAACCAGACGATGAGCGAATCGAACCTGGGGCTCCGGATCCTCATCGGCGGGGACGGTCTCGCCCGCAGGGCGGAGGGCCGCCGAGTGGAAGCGGGCCAACTTCCTCGGCCTTCACACGCAGCGCCAGGTGACCTGTTGGACAGGAGCGACTGACGAGTCTTAAGGCAGGTACGCGAGCGTGAGCACGCAGCCCTCCCCGCCGCTCAGCACGGCAGTCAAGATCATGACTGTTGTCATCGTGGTCCTGATCGGGGTCATTGCCGCACTCGTCTCCGGCATCCCGACCGTCGCAGTCGGACAGGGGTTCGCGGAAGTATTGAACTGGGGCGCATGACCTTCCTGGCCGTCACCACGCTCGCGCTCTTCACCGCCCAGTCGATGGGCATACTGCGCCCGCAACAGGGCCGCTCGCCCGTCTGCTGGAGCGGAAGACCCAGCAGCCACGTCGGTACGCAGGCGACCCGGATGCGGGGTGTGTCACTCAAGCTCGGACTCGTTGCGCACGTCTTGGCAGGTTGGTTCGGTGGCCGGCAGCCTGGCGGCAACGTTCAGCAGAGTGATGCGGACCATCTGGCACAGGCGTGCGAGATGGAGGGCCGAGGCGTTGTCATAGATGAGCACCTTCACTGCGTTCACGCGCAGTTGGTCGCTCTCGCCCAGCCGTGGCAGGCCGGCAAGCAGCTCGTGCGAGGGCCTCTTCGTCACGGATTCCTCGATGTCAGCCAGTGGCAGCCGTCCGACCGTCCACTCGCTGTCATGGTGCTCTACCGGGGCCGCCTCCAGCACCAGGGCGTGGATACCGAGGGTGAGCAGGGTCTTCAGCAGTCCTTCGGCCGTGGCGGGGTTCATCGACCAGCTCCGGTACCGCTCGTAGCGGTCGCTGCGCTCACCCGGGATCCGGTCCACCGCCTCCATGAGCCGGTCGCTTGCCCTCACACACGCCGTCCAGAAATCCACCGGAACTAGCCTCGCATACACGGGTTGAAGAAAGATCAGAGGCAGCAAGTATCCAGAATAGTGCCGCTCGTCCACGTTTGCGGTCTCGCCGTAGTGGACGGGACCCGATGACGCACGTGCGGTAGCTGCACAGCGGATCCGTTCTCCGGTAACTCACAGGTGAAGGCCCCGCCGATCTCCGGGCCCAGGGATCGACCAGCCCCGCTGGCGGCCCGGCACCCGCTGGGCCGCAACAGGACATCCGCCGCCCGATTGCTCGGATCTCGCCATCACTCGCCCTGCCACCCACCACAGATAATCCCTTCCCCCAGCAGGTGGTGCAGATGGAGAGGGAGGAGGGGTTTGTCGCGATGCATGGTCAGGGCTGGGCAAGGGTCTGACCTGCGAAAATCTTGCGCAGGTCACATACCTTCCGGTGGGAGAGCCGGCAGGGAGAACGGCGGCGTCCCAGCGGCGGGGATGGGGTCAAGCGGCGGTGCGGGCGGTCAAGCTGCCGTCGGGATGGTCGGCGAGAGCGATCAGTACCGTGACACGCTTGCCGACCGGTTCCCGGCGCACCTGATAGGCCTGGCTGAGGGCGAGGGTGATCTCCAAGCCGTGGCCTCCGACCCGGCTGGGGTCGGTGGCGGCGACATCCGGCAGGACCGGGTCGCTGTCCCACACCGAAACACGCACCGCACCGTCATGGACCTGCAGATCGAGCGCGACCAAGCCGGGCGCGTACTTGACCGCGTTGGTCACCAGCTCACTGACCACCAACTGCGTCACGCCCAGCGCCCTCTCAGACACCGGCACACCGTGCTCGGACCGCACCGTGGTGAGAAAGCTGACGGCCAGGCGCCGCGCGTCGCCGATACAGGAGGAGTCGCCGTCGTAGGTGGCCGACGCCGACAACGCGCTGTCCCCTACCTTCCGTTCGTCGTCCCCCGGGGTCTGCTCCATACACTCCGCCCCGCCTCATATGATCGTCACAAGAGCTTCACGTCGTCCGCTGCATTGCATCACAGACCACCTGCCGCACGCCGGACGAGTACCCACCTCGCATGGAAAGGACCGGGAGACGGTATGAGCCAGACCCGTCTGACCGTCTCCGAGCGCACCACACCTGACGGCGTGCGCATCCTTACCCCTGTCGGGGAGATCGACTACACCACGGCCGACGCCCTGCGCCAGGCACTCACCGCACCCGACGATCCCAACAGGTGCACCGTCATCGACTTCCACGGCGTCACCTTCATGGACTCCAGCGGCATCAACGTCCTGGTCGCCGCGAACAACGCCGCCCGCGCCGGCAACGGCTGGCTGCGCCTGGCCCACACCCCCAGGCCCATCTTCCAGCTCCTGCACGTCGTCGGCCTCGACGACGTCCTGCCGCTGTACGCCACCCTCGAAGATGCCCTCGCACCCCCATCCACCTGACCCCACCCTCTCCCTCCAGCCGGCTCGGGCCGTGCAAGACGCCCAGCGCCAGATGATCGGTCATCGGGCATACGCGGTGAGCTGGTGGCTACCCGTCCCGCGCAGGGTTGGGCAGCGAGCCCTGCGGGGAGTCCTCCGCACCGGATCCTGACCGCGGAGGACTCCCATGCCGTGAAACCGGCCTCGGTCATCGGATGGATGCGGGCAGGCAATTCGGGGCAGGGAAAGATGAGATGTCCTGTCTGCTGCCCCCACACGGTGACCGCCATGACTGAAACGCATCGCGAAACGCTCCCCCCGCCATCGCACCGGGCCGACGGCCTGGCGCAGGAGCTGCAACGGCTGCGAGAGGAGAACCGGCAGCTGCGGCTGGCGCTCACCTCTCATACCGTCATCGACCGGGCCACCGGTGTCCTCACCGTGCTGGGACAGATCAACCCCGACGACGGCTTCACCGTGCTGCGGGAGGTCTCACAGCGCACCAACGTCAAGCTCATCCACATCGCCGAGCAACTCCTCAAGCACGCCCAGGGCGCCGCACTGCCCGATGACCTCCTCACCGAGCTGCGCGCAGCCCTTGCCCGCCACACCACCGGCTGACGCCACCGACCGCCGGCAGGAATGAACCGTCCCGGGAGGGCCGGCGGGCGGCAGCGGTGCCGCAAGCACCTGCGACGGGGGCCGGGCCGAGTGTCCCGAGATGCGGGGCGACTAAGGGCCAACCCGACTGATCGTCTCGGCACTGACGGTCAGGAGTTGCTCCAAGAGGTCACCAGGCCATCAACCCTGTCCCTGAGCACCACTCTCCCATCGCCGGCCCGAGCCCGACGGGTGGAATCATCCGGCCGGTGTCGTCCCCTCGCCCACGAAGGGCACCACGAGGAGTCCCTGGCTGTCCATCTTCGGCATCTCTGCCGGATGCAACCTGCGTTCTTGCCCGTCAGGCAACCGCAGCCGGGCGCCCTCGCCCTGACGCATCGCGGCCGAGAACCGCGCCGGCACACCGCGCAGAAGGCCGCCCCATTCCCAGCCTCCAGCCGGGGTCAATTCGCCCAGTTCAGCCTCAACCGGGGCCTGCTCATCACCTACCACCAACACTGCGGACCAGGAGAGGAGGGACACGCCGTCAGCCTGCCCCGAACCGGTCCCATCCGCCATCAGCCGCGTGGCGGCTTCAACAGCGTGCCCGCGGTTCACCCGCATGCCGCACGAGCGGGAGACTCCCGTCATGAGCACCCAGCGCCGCCCCCTTGCCACCGATCCGAGCACCACCAAGAGCACCCCACTGACGGACATGAACCCGCGGCTACTGGCCGCCGAACGCGCCATCCCGGATGCAGCAGTCGAAGGAGCACTCGAGCACAGGGACGTGGCCGGCCCGAAAGGCCGGCGAACCCTCGGGCCCGGAGTCGCCGGAACGATCGAAGCGGTGTCGTAGAGACGATGTCAGCCACCGAGCCGAGCACGCCGACCTCACCAGCAGGCGCTATGGCCGCCCGGCGTCGCGCAATCCCGCCGTCGCGCACGAGGACACCAACGGCCGTAAGCCTGGGGCGCCCTGGAGAGGCGGAGTCTGTCCTACTCCTGTTCCAACCGGTAGCCGTGTCCCCGCAACGTGGTGATGTGCGGCAGCCGAACTCGAGCCGCTGACGCTCCGGCCGCGTCGAGGAGGCGGCGGCGCAGGCCGGCCATGGTGACATCCAAGGTTTTGGTGGAGCCCGACCAGTTCTTGTCCCAGACCTCTGCCATCAGCGTCTGGCGGGGCACGGCCGCTCCTGTGTGGCGGGCGAGTACGGCGAGTAGGCCGAACTCTTTGGGGCGGAGGCTCACTTTGCGTTCATGCAGGGTGCAGCGGCGCGCCGCGACGTCGATGACGAGGTCGCCCAGCCGGACCCGTTCCAAGGGGAGGAAGTCGAAGGGGTAAAGACGCAGATGCGCGCGGAGGCGGGCGAGGAGAGCTGTCAGGTTGACTGGCTTGATGAGGTAGTCGTCGGCGCCGGCGTCGAGCCCCGAGATGACGTCGATGCCACCTGGGCGGGCGGTGAGGACAACGATGAGCAGGTTGGGATGGCGGGCGCGCAACGTGCGTACAACGTCGAGGCCATCTATGTCGGGCAGGCTCAAGTCCAGGAGCAGCACGTCGTAGGACGTCCGCTCAGCCTCGGCGAGGGCACTCGCGCCGGTGCGGTTCCAGGTGGGCGCATATCCGTTGCCGCGCAGCCCGGTGTCAAGGTGATGGCCGATGGTGGCGTCCGCGACGGCGAGGATGCGAAATGGGGTGGGGTGCGGTGCGGCAGGCGTGCGCATGGTGGCAGCGTAGAGGTGCTGCATTTTTCGCAGGTCGCATAGCGACACGCTGCACGCGGCCACGATAACCAGCCCTCTCCCTGCTTCCTACTTCCTGCACGCGACTTCCCGTCCCGCGACGCCACTACGGCGAGCCCCCCTGAGCGCGACTTCGTCTTCCGGCACGCTTGCTGTTTCCGGCGGCCGCCTGCGTGGCGTCGCCGACGTCTGGAGCATCGACGGTTGGAGGTCCCCGCGATGGAGTGTCGTAGGAAGTTGTCGGCCACCGAGCCGAGCCTGCCGACCTCACCGGCAGGCGGTATGGCCGCCCATCGTCGCGCGCGAGGATACCTGCGGCGGTAAGCCGGCGGCGCCCTGGAGGCGAGTCCGCCCTACTCCTGTTCTAGCCGATAACCGACAGGTCCCTGCTCGGACGGCGCGTAGCGGCGTAACACGGGCTGACCAGCCGTGATCGGGGTCGGCGGCAGCGTGGTCGGCACCGAGGTCGGTCTACTCG
>NZ_JBEXCW010000153.1:0-11204 GCF_040605435.1 Streptomyces sp. NPDC005574 | reverse complement strand
CGGGATTGTATGTCCTTGCGATCTCAAGGAGCTCCTGGAGGGCTTCCGCCTCGTTCACGACCCGCCGCCACCGCGCTCCCTCCACCTGCGCAGCAGTTCCTTGCCCCGCCGCCGGGCGGCGACGTCGCACAGCGCCGCCGCCAGCAGCGGGGCGGTACGCCGCCTGGCCAGCAACAACCGCTGGTTGACGACCGGTTCGGGCCGCCAGTGGTGCTTGTAGGGCTCGTTGCCGCGCAGCAGGCTCAGCGTGCCGGGCGCCCCGCCGCGGGTGTGCTCGGCGCACGCGTCGAGGAGCATCACCGCCACGTCCGCCTTGCGCTCCCGCAGCCGCGGGTGGGCGCCGTAGAGGTAACCGCCCGCCAGCCGCCGCGACAGCAGCGTCAGGTCCACGGCCACCACGTCGTCGTCCAGCCGGAACTCCGTGACCACGGCGTTGCCCGAGCGCACCATCGGCCCCACCGAGCGCACCAGGTGGTCGCAGAACCGGGGCCGCAGATGCTCGGACGTCACCTTCCGCCCCTGCCACTGGAGCCGGTGCAGCTCCAGCAGCCGGTGCAGCGCTGCGTCCACCTCGTCCGGCCTTACGATTTGGCGCTCCACCCCGAGGGCGGTCAACTTGCGCAGCTTGGCGCGCACCCGCTGGGCCTTCGCCGACGGCAGCCGGGCCACCAGCTCGTCCATCGGCAGCGCGGGCAGCTCCAGGCACACCGAGTCGCTCACCCGGCGGCGCGGCCCGTGCCAGCGGTCGTAGATCTGCTCGGCGGCGCCGCCGGGACGCACCTCGCGGAAGTCGATCAGCGCGGTGCGGGCGGCGCCGGCCAGCCCCTCGGTGAGCGCGGCCACCGCCTCATCGCCGCGCTCGTCGTCCAGCAGGACGTCCCCGTAGTCGGAGATCGCCCCGCCCAGCGGCACGAGCGCCGGCACCGGCCGCCCCACCCGCATCAGCGGGGCCGCGGCGACCAGTTCGGCGCCGTCGCGCACCAGCACCAGCCGCAGCCGGCCGGTCCTGCCGTACGACAGCCACCAGGAGTGCAGCCAGGCGTGGCTCTGGAACGGGGTCGCGGCGGCGCACCGCTCGTACAGGCGCTCCCAGTCCCCGGCCAGCCCGGCGAAACCGGCCTCGTCGGTGACGAGTTCCGCGGAGTACCTCACAGCTGCCCGTGCACGTCGGCGGCGGTGGCCGGGCTCGGCACGGAGGCCGGCCAGGCGGGTTCCTCGCTGGTCCGCCGCGGCCGGACCAGCAGCAGCAGACCGCCGAGCAGACCGCCCGCGCTCGCCCCCACCATGCCCGTCACGGCCGGTGAGACCGAGGACGGCTCGGTCGGCGTGACGGCGCGCGCGAACTGCTGGAGCTCGACGCTGGTCTCCGCCTTGGTGTCGTTCGCGTGCCGGGTCAGCGCGCGCGAGACGGCGTTGGCCATGTCGGCGGCGAGGTCCGGGCGGGAGGAGGTCGCCGTGATCGCCACCATCGGCGCGTCCGGCGAGGTCGCCGTCCGCACGCTCGACTTCAGCGTCTTCACCGGCACCCCGGCCCAGACCTGCGCGTCGCCCAGCACCGCGAGCTGGGTGGCGACCCGGCCGTAGGCCTGCGCGAAACCGAGCGCGGACGCCGGTTCCGACTTGTCGGTGGGTACGGCGACGACGTAGCTCGTTGCCGTGTACGTCGGCGTCCTGACCAGGCCGTAGGTGCCGCCGAGCAGTGAGCCGGCGACGAGGCCGGCCGCGAGCAGCGACCAGGACGGCAGGGCCCGGGTGCGGGTGAGGGCCGGGCGGCGCGGTCCGGCGGTGTTCTCGGTCATGAGGAACTGGCTCCCTGGGGTGTCGGGGACAACGAGTGCGGGGCCGCGGCGGCGTACACGCCCATGAGCTGGGCGGCGCTGCGGACGATGCTGTAGTGACGGGCGGCTTCCGGTGCGGTGCGCGGGCGGGGCCCGTCGGCCCGGGCGCCGGCCAGGGCCCGGGCGAACGCCTCCGGGCCGCCCCGGACGCGGTGGGCGGCGGGCGCGGTGTGCGGCGGCAGGTCCTCGATCGCCGGGCAGGAGGCGTACCGCACGGGCAGGCCGGCCGCGAGTCCTTCCACCACCGCCAGCCCGAACGCCTCCTCGGGGGACGGCGAGGCCAGCACATCCATCGCGGAGGTCAGCGAGGGGAGGTCGGGGCCGGCGGAGCCGTCGGGCAGGCAGGGGCGTTCGCCGGTGAACAGGACCCGGTCCGCGACGCCCGCCTCGTGCGCGGCGCGCCGCAGGGCGTGCTCCTGCGGGCCGCCGCCGACCAGCAGCAGCCAGTAGTCCTTGGGCAGCCGGGTCAGCGCCCCGATCAGGACGTCGAACCGCTTGCCCGCGGCGAGCCGCCCGATACCGCCGACGACGTACGCGTCCTCGGGCAGGCCGAGCCGGCGGCGGGTGCACGCCCGCACGGCCGGGTCGAAGCGGAAGCGGTCCAGGTCGATGCCGTTGGGGACGACCTCGATGCGCGGGCCGGGCACCCCCCAGCGCCGGAGGCGGCCGGCGACCGTGGGGGAGACGGCGACCGTGGCCCGCCCGAGCCGCTCGCTGGCCAGGTACAGGGCGCGCACGCCCGCCGTCAGCCCGCGCCCCTCCAACTGCGAGTCGCCGAGGGAGTGTTCGGTGGCGACGACCGCGCGGACACCGGCGAGGCGGGCGGCGAGCCGGCCGTAGACGCAGGCGCGGTAGAGGTGGGTGTGCACGAGGTCGTAGCGGCCCTGGCGGATGACCCGGACCAGGCGGGGCAGCGCGGCCAGGTCGCGGTTGCCGGACATGCCGAGGTGCACCACCCGCACCCCGTCCGCGGCGAGTCCGTCGGCGACCGAGCCCGGGTTGGTGAGCGTCACGACCTCGCACTCGACGGGCAGATGCCGCAGCAGCAGGCGCAGTTGCTGCTCGGCGCCGCCGACGCCGAGACCGGTGATGACATGGAGGGCCCGCATGTCACCGCCCCGCCACGGGGCGCCGCCGCAGCCGGTGCAGGCGGTACTTCAGCCACAGTCGTACGGCGGTGTCGTGCTGTCCGACGTGCACGCGGGGCAGGGCGTGCGGGCCGGTCAGCGGGCCCGGGTCGATGGCGCAGGCGTAGTCGTAGCCGGCCTCCCGGACGGCGTCGACGGCCCGCTGGTGCACGGTCCCGTACGGATAGCAGAAGCCGGCGGTCGCGGTGCCGGTCAGCTCGGTGAGCACGGCCCTGCTCTCGGCCGTCTCCCGCTTCAGGGTGAGGTCGTCCGCCGTCGTCAGGTCGACGTGCGTCAGCCCGTGCGAGCCGATCTCCACCCCCTCGGCGGCCGCGCTCCGGATCCCGTCGGCGGTCAGCAGTGGCCGACGCGGGCCCAGCGGGTCCCAGCCGTTGTCGCCGCCGAGCCGGCCGGGCAGCACGAAGAGGGTGGCACCGAACCCCCGGCGGCGCAGCGCCGGCAGGGCGTGGGTGAGGAAGTCCGCGTAGCCGTCGTCGAAGGTGAGCCCGACGAGGTCCCGGCCCCCGCCGGCGGCCCGGGCGGCCAGCAGGTCCGCCACGGACACCCCGCGCAGACCGCGCCGGGCCAGCCAGCCGAGCTGCCGGTCGAGCCGGTCGGGCGTGACGGTGACGCGGTACGGGTCGTCCGAGCGGTCGCCCACCGAGTGGTACATCGCCACCCAGGGCACCGGTCCGGGGCGGGGCGGGGCGGGGGAGCGGATGTCGTCGGGGGCGCGGGGATCAGCGGAAGCGGCCATGAGTGAGCTTTCCTGTGACGGTCCGTACGGAACGGAGGGCGGGTGCGAAGCCCTGGGCGCCCAGGGCCAGGCCGAGCAGGACGAAGACCAGGGCGACGGTCGCCGAGCCGGCCAGCAGACCGGGCACCGGCGTCCGCACCCGGCCCGCCACGAACCAGCCCGCGAACGTCGCGACCACCGCCGCCCGCAGCGGCCTGCTCAGCTCGCCCAGCACCCGCCGGGTGCGGATCGGGACACTGCGCTCGCCCATGCCGGCCAGCAGCAGCGCGGCCGTCACGGTGATGCCGGCGGCGTTCGCGGCGGCGATCCCGCACACGCCCCAGACGCCCACCGCCCACGCGCCGAGCCAGGCGGTCACCACGATGCCCACGGCCATCGCGCCCACCGGGTACCAACTGGGGCGGCCCGCCGAGAAGTACGAGCGGACCAGCGCGCCGACCAGGGTCTGGCCGAGCAGCCCGAGGGCGTACACCCGCATGACGGCGGCGGTCGCCGCCGTGTCCAGGGCGGTGAACTCGCCGCCCTGGAAGAGGAGTCCGATGATCTGCGGGGCGCAGGCGATCACCGTGGCCGCGCCGAGCAGCACCGTGCAGGCCGCCAGCGCGAGGTCCCGCTCCACCCGGCTGCGAGCCCGCTCGGTGTCCCCCTCGGCCAGCGCCCGCGCGACCACCGGGAAGGTGACCGTGCACAGCATCAGCGAGAGCGTCATCGGGATCTGGGCCACCTTCTGCGCGTAGTTCAGATGCGAGATGGCCCCGGCGGGCAGGGTGGAGGCGAGGAAGCGTTCGACGAGGACCTGCGACTGCCGGCACAACGCGAACAGCAGGACCGTGGCGACCAGCGTCAGCGTCACGGGCCGGCCGGACCGCTCGGCCGGCCCGTCCTGCGTCACCGGCCGCCGCCGCAGCCGCCGCCCCAGCGCCGGCACCTGGAGCGCCACCATGAGTGCCCCGCCCACCGCGACCCCGGCGGCCGCCGAACGCACGCCCCAGCTGTCGCCGAGGAGGAACATCGTGGTGATGACGCCGGTGTTGTACGCCACGTAGATCCCGGCGGGGAGCAGGAACCGGCCGTGCGCCCGCAGGGCCGCGCTGCAGTACCCGGCGAGCCCGAAGCTCAGCACGCAGGTCGCGGTGAGCCGGGTGCAGGTCACGGCGAGGGCGGGGTCCGGCAGGCCCGGCGCGAGGGCCTCGACGACCCAGGGGGCGCCGGCCACGATCAGCGCGGACACGGCGACGAAGGCCAGCGCGAGGCGGGGCAGGGTGGCGGCGACCAGCGCGCGGACCGGGTCACCGGAGGCGCCCCGCGCGCGCCGGGCCAGAGCCAGGCTGAACGCCGGGATCAGCGCGAAGGCCAGCCCGTCCTCGATGAGCAGGGTGGCCGCGAACTCCGGCACGGTCCAGGACACCAGGAACGCGTCGGTGTCGCTGCCGGCGCCGAACAGCCGGGCCAGGAACTGGTCGCGGAGCAGTCCGAGGACGGAGCCGGCGACGGACAGGGCGGCGGTGACGGCGGTCGCCTTGGCGAGGAACCTCCGTGATACGGCGGGGAGTTCACCGGCACCCTCACCGGTGCCGGGACCGGCCTTCTCGGATCGGGTGCGTGCGGCGGGAAGAGCCGGGGGGCCGGGCGCGGGGGGTGCGGCGGGCGGGTGCGGGGGCGGGCCCGCGGTGTCCCGCGCGCCGGGCGGCACCCGGGTGCCGGTGGCGCCCTGCGCGTCCGCCGCCCCGTCCGTGCCCTCCGGGTCGGCCCGCGGGGTCGGGGAGGGCGTCACCGGCATCGGGCGGACGCCTCCTCGAAGCGGCCGCCGACCAGCGCCCACCAGGCGACCACGCCGAAGCACACGGCGGTCAGCACGGTCGACGGGCCGCCGATGTCGGCGTAGAAGAAGTCGGTCAGCTGCCAGACCAGGAGTCCGCAGGCGACGAGCGCGCAGTCCAGGCCGGGCCCGGACCGGCGGGCCCGCACCAGGCCGCGCAGGGCGCACACCAGGAGCGCCAGCCAGCCGCCCGCGAGGGCCAGCAGACCGATCAGGCCCTGCTCGGCGAGGACGAGGAGGTACATGTTGTGCGGGGACAGCAGGGGCTGCTTGCGGAAGGCCGCGCCCGCGCCCTCCGTGTCGCTGCCCGAGGACAGCGCCAGCGACGCGTGCGCGTCCCGCTGCTCGGGGAAGCCCTTCAGCCCCACCCCGGTCAGCGGCCGCTCGCGCCACATGTCGACGGCCGCCGCCCACATGGTGTACCGGTCGGTGACGGACTGGTCGGGCGCGTCGGTGACCCGCGTGATGCTGTCGATCCGCTCCTGGAGCATCGCCGAACCCACCCCGAACCCGCCGACCAGGACCACGCTCACCGCGATGAGGACCGCACCCACCGTCAGCGCCCGCCGCACCCCGGCCAGCAGCAGCTGTGCCAGGCAGGTCACCGCCGTCGCGATCCACGCCCCGCGGCTGAAGGACAGCGCCAGCGGCAGCAGCAGCGCGAGCGCGCAGCCGGCGGCGACGGCCCGCCGGCGTACCGGGGCGCGGCCCAGCGCCAGCCCCAGCGCGCACACCAGGCCGAAGGACACGACGGTCGCCATGCCCATCACGTCCGTCGGCCCGAAGGTGCCGACGGCCCGGATGTCCTCGCCCTGGTAGGAGGCGCCGGTCCCGGTCAGGAACTGGTCGACGCCGATCGCGCCCTGGCAGAGCGCGAGCCCCACGAACGCCCAGGCCAGCAGCCGGAAGTCGGATCGGCCGCGGACCAGCAGGACCACCGCCGCCGGGACCAGCACGAACACCTGGAGATAGCGGCCCATGCCGGTCAGCCCGGCCGTCGCCGAGGAGGCCCCGGCCGCGGCCAGGGCGAGTCCGGCCACGGGCAGGCCCAGCACGACGGCCGCCGTACGGGACAGCGGGCGCCGCCGGTCCCGCAGGACCCGGACCACGCAGTACAGGACCACCAGCGCGGACAGCGCGTCGGCGGGGCCGGCACCGCCCTCGCCGTCCGGCGCCACCGGCAGCGCCAGCAGGGCCACGACGGCCACCACGGGCAGGACCGGGGAGAGGGCCCGCACGCGGGGCAGGTTCAGGGCGAGGCTCATCCGCTCAGCTCCCCGTCGGGCGCACGAGCGCGGCCGCGGTGCGCAACAGGATGCACACGTCCTGCCACAGCGACCAGTTGTCGATGTACGCGTTGTCGAACCGGGCCCGGTCCTCGATCGAGGTGTCGCCGCGCAGGCCGTGGATCTGGGCGAGGCCGGTGATCCCGGTCTGCATCCGGTGGCGGGCGGCGTAACCGGGGTAGGTCTGGCTGAACTTGGCGACGAAGTAAGGGCGTTCGGGTCGCGGCCCGACCAGGCTCATGTCGCCCCAGAAGACGTTCCACAGCTGGAGCAGCTCGTCCAGCGAGGTGCGGCGCAGGAAGCGGCAGAACCACGGCATGCGGTGCTCGTCGGCCACGCTCCAGCGGGTCGCCGCCTCGTGCTCGTCGACCGGGCGGTGGGTGCGGAACTTCAGCAGCGTGAACGGCTTGCCGTCCCGGCCGATGCGCTCCTGCCGGAACACCACGCCCCGGCCGCCGGTCAGCCGCAGCACCACCGCGCACACCAGCAGCAGCGGGCTGGCCAGCAGCAGCAGCGCCCCGGACACCGCCACGTCCAGCGCCCGCTTGCCCGCGCTGCCGCGCCGCCGCGAGCCCATCTCCAGCCGACGGCAGCCGAATCCGGCGATCTGGTCGCGCATCTCGTACGACGGTGAGTCCGTGTCGAGCTCCCAGACCGCGCACCCCGACTCGGCGAGCGCCCGCAGCAGCGGCCCCTGCCCCGACCGTACGGACGGATGCACCGTCAGGACGTCCCGTACGCCGTTCTGGATGAGGGCCCGCTCGACCTCCTCGCCGGTCGTCAGCACGGGCAGCCCCTCGCTGCCGTCCGGCTGCTCGGCCACGACGCCGACCGGCCGGACCCCGCAGCGGGGATGGCGCAGCACGGCCGCCGCCACCCGCTGGGCACTGGCCGCCGGACCGAGGACGAGAGCGGTGCGCGGGTGGGCGAGCAGCGCCGTGCGCCGCCGCCAGTGCGCGGTGGCGCGGGCCGCGCAGCCCGCGATCGCGTGCACCGCGAATCCCAGGAACAGACCGGAGGCGGGCAGTGCCCGGCCGGGTGCGTAGGCGGCCACCGCGGCCGCGGCGGAGACCCACAGCAGCGCGATCCGGCCGATGACGGCGGGCAGTTCGTCGAGCACGCCGGGCACCGACCGGGGCGGTCGTGGACGCAGCAGCATCGAGGCGGCCACCAGCGACGCCACCAGGACGGGACGCGGCTGGGCCCCGGCGCACGCCAGCGCGCCCAGCAGGGCGCCGGCGAAGTCCGCGAGAAGCAGCGGGAAGGGCGAGACGGGGAGGTCACGCGGGCGGTGGGCGGGAAACCGGAAGCCGGCCGCCGTGCCACGTGCCGGCATGACCGAGACGGGTGAGAATCCGAGGTCGCGCCCACCGGGCGAGGGGACGGTGCTTTCCGCAGTCACGAGTGGATGGACTCCCTGTACTCGGTGGGCTCGACACGCCCTGTTCCTCGGTTCGCCTCCGGACCGCCCCCGCCGAGCAGTTCGCGGTACACACCCGCCGTGGCGGCGGCCGCCTGCCGCACGTCGTGCGTGGCCAGGACGTGACGGCGCCCCTGGTGGCCGAGCGACTCGCGCAGCAGCGGGTCGAGCAGCAGGTCCGCGACGGCCCCGGCCAGCGCGGCCGGATCGTCCGGGGGCACGAGGCAGCGCGCGGTGAGCGCGGCCGGCAGGCTCTCCCGGGCGCCGTCCACGTCCGACACCACCACGGGCCGCCCGCAGGACATCGCCTCCAGCGGGGCGAGCGCCATGCCCTCCCAGCGCGACGGCAGCACCACCAGGTCGGCGGCCTGGTACCAGGCGGCGGTGTCGGTGACGGCCCCCGCGAACAGCACCGACTGCGGGGCGCGCGAGCGCAGGCGCGCCCGGTCCGGGCCGTCCCCGACGAGCACCAGACGCGCGTGCGGGACGCGCCCGAGGACCGCCTCCCACGCGCGCAGCAGGACGTCCTGCCCCTTCTGCCGGCACAGCCGCCCCACGCACACCACCAGGGGCGTCCCGGCGTCGATCCCGGCGAGCTGTCCGATCCCGGCCCGTACGGTGTCCACGGCGGCCGGGTGGAAGCGCCCGGGGTCGATCCCGTTGGGGATCACGCTCCACCGCCCGCCGATCCCGGCCCGCAGCCCGGTGGCGCGTTCGGCCTCGCTCACGCACACCACGCGCGCGGCCCAGCGGGCGCCGTAGCGTTCCCAGCGCAGCGCGAGGGCCTCGGTGATCCCGCCGACCGCCTCGAACGACCAGGCGTGCGGCTGGAACACGGTCGGGATCCGCCCCCGTACGGCGATCCGCCCGGCCAGTCCGGCCTTCGCGCTGTGCGCGTGCACCACGTCGGGTCGAACGGCCTCGATCACCCGTGCGAGCCTCCGCACCTCCCGCGCGAGAGCCGGGCCCGGCGACCGCGCCGCCTCCCACTGCCGTGCGTCGGCGCCGAGCGCGCGCAGCGCGGTGGTGAGCGGGCTGTCCGGACAGGCGACCGAGACGCGCAGGCCGGCGGCGACCTGGGCGCGCACCAGGTCCGTCACGACCCGGGCGGCCCCGCCGTCCACGGGCTGGATGACGTGCAGGACCCGCGGCCGAGGGTCGGTTGCTGACTGGTGCATTGCGCGGTTTCCTCGCTCACGGGCGTGCTCGGGACAGGCGGGAACGCGCCTGGTGCTGCGCGTCGACGGCGACGAAGAGCGCACCGGCCCATGCCGCGTCCCGGTGGGAAACGAGCCGGAAGGCCAGCTGGTCACCACCGCGCCGCAGGGCATTTCCGAGATCGAACACGTCGGAGTCGTAGCCGAGCGTGTTCGCGTACGCGGGCGCACGCTCCACGGGCGCCGCCCCCGGGCCGCTGATCGTCGAGTTCAGGACGTCGTCCCGGGGGTTGGCGGCGTCGGTGAGCGCGGTGCCCGGACCGCGCCCGGTCGACAGCGTGAGCGAATCCCCCGTGCGGCCGCGGTCGCCGTTGTAGGCGACCAGGCCGGCCTGGCCGGTGGCCCGCTCCGGAACGGGCAGACCGCGCAGCCGGATCTCCCGGCCGGCCGGGGACTCCAGCGTGTCGAAGCCGTCCCACAGGGCGAGATGGCGCAGCGGCAGGCGGGGGTCGCGGTAGGCCACCACCAGCGTCCAGCCGCCCCACGCGCCCGCCGCCGACCTGCCCATCGCCACGTTGACCTGCGCCACCGTGTACAGGCCCGAACCGCTGTCCCGCACCAGCTTCGTGACGTCCGCCGACGCCTGGAAGGCGTCCGCGCCCCCGGCCGCCCGGTGGCCGACGACCGTGTCGGCGAGCACGGCCTTGTAGGCGCCGCCGGGCTCGGCGATCAGTACCCGCCCGTTGTCCCTGGGCGGCTTCTGCTCACCCACCCGGAGGTTGCCGCCCCAGTACAGCCGCGCGTACGTCACCCGGGAACCCGCGGGCAGCCGGACCGCGGCACGGGAGGAGTTGTAGGTGTTCGGGTCGCGGTCGACGTCCACGTAGAACATGTCGAAGTCGCCGTTGGCCGCGGTCGAACCCGCGCGGACCGCCGGACACGAGGGCGCGGCCCGCGGGCCGCTGGTGCGGCAGCTGATGGAGGCGTTGGCGGCGCGGACGAACCCGCCGCGCTGCGAGACGCGGTACCGCTCGGCGAACGCGAGCCGCTGGGCCTGCGGCGCCGGGGGTGCGGAGGCGGACGGGGTCGGTCCGGCGGCCGCGGCGGCGCAGAGCGGTGCGCCCAGCATGCCGAGGGCGAGGATGCCCACCATGGCACGGCGCAGCGACGGACCCGGGAGAAGAGGCATGACCGGCGGTGCCCTTTCGGGAATGGTTCGCGCACCGGGAAGTCGCGGATCACCCGTCGGTGCGCGGGCGGGAAGGTGCGTAGCGAGGTGCGCCACACTAATCCCGATTCGTCGTAATTCGGGGAAACCGGACAAGTGTGTCGGAATGGTGAAGCCCGTCCTCGGCCGGATCACCCCATTGGCGGCACAACCCGCGTGGGCGCCACGCGTTGACACAGCGCCGGGCATCCCCGCCCGGGTGATTTTGTGTCAACCCCCAAGGAGCACCTCTCCATGTCGCGTATCGCGAAGGGCCTGGTCCTGTCCTCCGTTGCGGCCGCAGCCGCCGTTGCGGGTGCCGCCGGCATCGCCGCCGCCGACAGCGACGCGCACGGCGCTGCCGCCAACTCCCCCGGCGTGCTGTCGGGCAACGTCGTCCAGGTCCCGGTCCACATCCCGGTCAACGTCTGCGGCAACACCGTCGACGTGATCGGCCTGCTGAACCCCGCCTTCGGCAACCAGTGCGTGAACGGCTGACGTCGGCGCCGCACGCTCTTCCCCCCGGCCGCCCACCCGTGGTAACCGGAGTGGCGGTACGCCAGCTTCTGGGTCTTCTTGTTGCCGGAGAGGTG
>NZ_JBEXCW010000152.1:0-11407 GCF_040605435.1 Streptomyces sp. NPDC005574 | reverse complement strand
CGCCGACGGCGCGCAGGAAGCCCTGGGTGGTGCCGAGCATCTCGGCGGCCCGGCCCATGGTGTAGGCGGGGTAGTCGTCGTCGTCGAGACGGCCGAAGGAGTCGTCTGCTGTCATCGCACCTCTCTGTGAAACACGTTGGAGGGGCCCTGGTGCCATCTCGCACCAGGGCCCCGAAGGAACTGCTACACCATCTGCCGGCCCCAGTACTGCGCCGGCCTTCTGTTTCCGCGGACCCGGCCTGAACACTGCCGGGGATGCGGGGATCGCGGATGCGTGACCGGAGACCACCTCACTATCGATGTCCTGCGGTACCCGGACCCACTGCTCGCCCGGGCGATCCTGATGGCGCTCGGCTCCTCCGTTCTTCCCTCTGATCCATCACTTGCCAAACCGGTACTGCGTACTTCTGGTGGCCTGGAACAGCGCCACTCTCCGGCAGCCAGCCCCGTCGCCCGTCCTGCATCTGCTCTGGCTTGGAACCCCACTGCCGAACCTCCCGGTACGCGCGCCCGCAGCCAGACGCCTTTACCGAGGAACCACTCAAAACCGCACTGCTGGTACTGCGAACCACCGGTACTGCTGGTGGCGGCCCCTGATCACTGCGGGCCACCCGGTCCGGCCGTCAGTCCCGTCGCCGTCCTGCAACAACCCTGGCTTCGGAACTCCACCGCCGCACCGCCATGCACACTGCAACTGCGTACTGCTGCCCGGCAGTTCATCTCTGCCGGGCCCCTCTTGATCTCGGCTACGAGAGAAACCATAACCGGCCCGCCACCCAATGTCTACTCCAGCCAATGCAGACTTTCGTGGGTGCGGCTGCGAGGTAGTCACCGCGAACGGGACAGCGAACAAGCAGACCACTGCCCCCTGCGGCAGGGCAGCCGCTTCAATCGGCGCCCTTCGTCTCACCGGGCATCGCAATACCTCATCCGGCTTCACTCGCGATCGGCCCCCTGAAGACCACCGGCCCAACGCGGTTAGCGGATCCACCACCGGGCAGGGGTGGCGTGTAGGCGGACCGGGCATTGACGATCCAAGACCGGGGTGACCTGATGGACACGGTGAGCGTCAACGCCGCAGCAGAATGTTCCGCGAACGCCGTCGCCGACGCACGCGATGCCACCCGGGACTTCCTGGGAGCCCTCGGGCAGCAGGAAATCGCAGCGGAAGACGCCGACTCCGTCATCTTGGTCGTCTCCGAACTCGTCACCAACGCCCTGCGTCACGGCGGCGGAACCTGCACACTCCGCCTGACCACCCACCCCGACACCATCGAGGTAGCCGTCGACGACGCCAGCCCGCGGGCGCCTCGCATGCGCACCCCCGACTTGCATGGCGGCACGGGAGGATTCGGCTGGCCCATGGTCAACCACCTCGCCCGCGCCACCGCGGTGACCCCGCGGACGGCTGGCGGGAAGACCGTGAGCGCACTTCTAGCCCGGTAGCACCAAGGCGAGGGTGGGAGGCAGACGGTGCCAAACGCGGCACGCCGAACGAGCCCGCCTGAAGCCACGAGGGGCACAGTGACCACAACACCCCAACTGCACGGTGGAGTTGTTGGTGGCCCGGGCTTCCCGGGGCGGTACGGTTGCCACGGGCTGTCTTCCATGGTGCGGGACGCGAGCGCGAGACAGCAACGCACGTGCACTCAGCTGGAGTGCAGCCGCTGGCACGCGACCGGCAACTGGACGAAGGTCGTGACGGCGTCCGAGGTGGCCGCTTTCGTGCGGGCCTTCGTCGACGCGACGCTCGCCGCCCGGGGAGGCCGGCCTTCTCCCGGCCTGGCCGCAGGCGCGGGGTGACCGGCCCACGGCGAAGTCGAGTGAAACGATCTTGACGCGACTGGTGTGATCACCGCGGCGGAGCCGTCTTTGGACAGTGCCGTTCGCCGGGCTGAGCCCGCGCTGCTTCGTCAAGTTGGTGACCGCTGTACGCCGGGCGGGGGCACCACGGCGCCTGCCGCGCCAAGTCCGGGGCCACCTGGCCGGCCGCATCCACGCGGGAGCCGCTCGACACGGATCGGGGCCGCGCAGCAACAGCTGCGCG
The DNA here is from genome assembly GCF_040605435.1 of Streptomyces sp. NPDC005574. Classification (NCBI taxonomy): domain Bacteria; kingdom Bacillati; phylum Actinomycetota; class Actinomycetes; order Kitasatosporales; family Streptomycetaceae; genus Streptomyces; species Streptomyces sp. NPDC005574. Next base: position 9,360 of record NZ_JBEXCW010000152.1, on the reverse strand, counting down.
GCCCCGATCGTGCGCGTCCCAATCCCGCCGAATCCCGGGACGAGTTCAGCGAGGCAGTACCTGTCGCACTGCACTGGGCAGAGGTATGCGCCGATCGTCCGCCCGCGGGCGAGTCACGCCAGGTCGATGTTCTCTGCCTGGGGGCCCTTCTGGCCCTGGGTGACGTCGAACGTCACGGCCTGGCCTTCCTGGAGCTCACGGAAGCCCGAGGAGTTGATCGCGGAGTAGTGGGCGAAGACGTCCGGGCCGCCGCCGTCCTGGGCGATGAAGCCGAAGCCCTTCTCCGCGTTGAACCACTTCACAGTTCCCGTAGCCATAGTCATGCCTTCCAGTCGATGAACGCCTCCCACACCATGCGGAAGGCGGAGGTGATCGCCCTGGTTCCTGCGGCACAGCACAGCAAAACGCCCACGCCTACGGCGTGGGCAATAGGGAATTCCGAACCACGACAGCTGACCTTAAACGCTACACGTCAACAACCGGCTGTCACCAGAGGGAAACGAGTACACATGCCTTGGACGGGGTTCCGCGCAGGCCTGCCGAGGGCCAGCAGGCGCGCCCAGCTCAAGCCGCAGCTGCCCGGTTTACTGGTTCGGCGGCACGGCGGTGTTCGGCGCTGATGCGCTGGGCTTCCCTGAGCTGGTCTTCGAGGACGACGATGCGGCAGGCGGCCTCGATGGGGGTGCCCTGGTCGACGAGTTCGCGGGCGCGGGCGGCGATGCGTAGCTGGTAGCGGGAGTAGCGGCGGTGTCCACCCGCCGAGCGGAGCGGGGTGATCAGACGGTGCTCGCCGATCGCGCGCAGGAAGCTCTGGGTGGTGCCGAGGAGTTCGGCGGCCCGGCCCATCGTGTAGGCGGGGAAGTCATCGTCATCGAGACGGCCGAACAAATCGTCTGCTGTCATCGCACCTCTCTGTGGAACACGTGGAGGGGCCCTGGTGCCTATCGCACCAGGGCCCCGAAGGAACTGCTACACCATCTGCCGGCCCTGGACTGCGCCGGCCTACTGTCCGCGTGGCCGCCCAAGAAGCGGGCGGGATGCGGGGATCGCGACTTGCGTGACCGGAGACCACCTGCCTATCGATGTCCTGCGGTACCCGGGCTCGAGACTTCCGCCCGGGCGATCCTGATGGCGCCTCAACTCCTCCGTTCTTCCCTCTGAATCAACTCTGTGCTGGTACTGCGAACTGCTGATTCCGCTCTTCGGCAGCCAGCCCCGTCGCCTGTCCTGCGTCTGCTCTGGCTTAGAACCCCACTGCCGAACTTCCCGGCACGCGCGCCCGCAGCCGACGCCTTCACCGAGGTACTACTCACTTCGCTGCTGGGCACTGCGAACTTCGCTTACGGGTAATGCCACTGCTCGCGGCGGCCCCTGATCACTGCGGGCCGCCCGGTCCGGTCGTCAGTCCCGTCGCCGTCCTGCAACCACCCTGGCTTCGGAACTCCACCACCGCACCGACCTGCTGGTGGCCTGTGACAGCGCCACTCTCCGGCAGCCAGCCCCGTCGCCTGTCCTGCGTCTGCTCTGGCTTAGAACCCCACTGCCGAACTTCCCGGTACGCGCGCCGCAGTCTGACGCCATTTACCGAGGGACTACTGGTACTGCGGACTGCACCTGTGTACTGCTCGCGGCGGCCCCTGATCACTGCGGGCCGCCCGGTCCGGTCGTCAGTCCCGTCGCCGTCCTGCAACCACTCTGGCTTCGGAACTCCACCACCGCACCGACCTGCACTTACGTGTACTGCTTCCCGGCAGTTCATCTCTGCCGGGCCTGCTCGATCTCTTGGCTACGGACAAGACACTAACCCCAGCGACATCCACATGTCTACTCCCGCCATGACAGGTTTCCTGTGAGGGCTGACAGTGATGAACTGTGGTCCGCGTCGCTTGGAAACTGCACCGGTCCACCCTCCCGGGTGTGGAGACCGCCGGATCGGGCAGGTGGGGTATCACGGCGCAAGCGGTACAACCGATCACACGTGGGGTGTACATGCATGAACGGCACGACGATCAGCATCACCTCGCACCCCCCGTACCGAGCGTGGTCCGAGGCGACAGCGCAGCCGGCGTCAGCCAGGCCCGTCGGGCCGCCCGCGCCTTCACCGACCGCCTCACCCCCGCGCCCGGCCCGGACATGGCCGACACCCTCGTCCTGGTGGTCTCCGAGCTCGTCACCAACTCCCTGCACCAGGGTGGCGGCCACTACACCCGGGAACTGACCGCCAACCCCGACACGCTCACCGCCGCGGTCAGCGACCCCAGCCCGGCACACCCCCGCGAGCGCACCCCCGACCTGGGCGGCGGCAGCGGCGGCTTCGGCTGCACATGGTCCGCCGCCTCACCCACCACCTGACCATCACCCCGGCCCCAGCCACGGCAAAACTATCCACGCCCAGCTCCCCCGCTGACAGCGACGACGCTGCCGGGCGGCGGGTCGCGGGGACTCGGGCGCGGCCGGGGTCTGGACGGTTGTCTCCGGCGCGGTGGTCTCGGATGCGGCCGGGCCGGAGAACGTCTGCGGCACCTCCGGCTGCGGCGCGACGGCCGGGGCGGGCGCAGCGGCAGGAGCGGCGCCGTGCGCGGAAGCCGGTTCTCGTAGTTCTTGAGCCGGCGGCCTCACGCAGCCGGGCGCGCTCCACCGGGGGCGGGAGCTGAGGCTCTTCCTCCAGCGGTGCGTCGATATTCGCGAACAGCTCTTCCTCGGTGAAAGTGACGTTTCGAGGTGTCATGCCGTCGGCTCCAGAGGCTGAGGCTTCGCCTTTGGACCGAAGCTGACGGGCCGTCTCTCCAACCCAGTCGGTGAGGCGCCTCAGCCCCTCCGGTGTTGTCAGTGGTGGTCGGTACCGTCAGTCAGTTGGGCGCCTCGCAGAGAGGCAGTGCGCCGACCGGAGGCACATCTTGTCTCCCGTACGGCTGGATGTTGCATGGCCCTTGACAGACGCCGAGTGCAGACCGCAGTGATCGATCACGCCGACTCCTAGCTCCCTGTGGTCCTTCCGATGGAAGCGATAGAGCTCGACGACTTCCGGGCTCACCATGCCGGCCAGACCTACTGGTGCGGCGTTTGGCTGGGCGGGTGCGGGCACCAGCTCTTCACCAACCTGTACACCGATCGCGCCTGTTCCCTGTCAAGTGCAGCGTGTTGAACCCCTGTGGGTCTGTTCACGACCCTCGACAGCAGTTCGGCCACTGCGCGGCGGCCGCACACCGCTCTGGTTCTCACGCGCGACACCGGGGCGTACCCATGATCTGACCGCGGCCCGCGGCATCATCCAAGCCTGCCTCACCCGGCACATCCTCATCCTTGCCGACCGGGCCTACCAAGGCGCCGGTGCCACCGTCCGCACCCCCTACTACCACCACCGCGAACAGCCCCAGCACTACCAGCAGTTCAACCGCGACCACGCCCGCCTCCGGGCACCTGGCGAACGCTCCTTCGCACTGCTGAAAACCTGGCGACTCCTACGGCGGGCCCGGTGCTCCACGCGCCGCATCGGCACCGCCGTCCAAGCCATCCACACGCTGATGACCTGCGACTACTCAGGATGAAAGCGGTTCACTGCGGCCCTTGCCACGGGAGCATCGAGGTGCTCCCGGTGATAGGCCTTCCTGAACAGGCAGGTTCACGGGCGACGGCCCACCCGCTCGGCGGTCTGCTGGGCGCTGTCGGGCACACTCACCCGCCTACGTTCGCCGCGTACCAGCGTCCGCATGATTGCCGCCCCCGTCAGCACGGCCGTGACGTGCAGCGCCACGGCGACCGCGAGGTTCTCCGGGTACCTGGCGTCGCTCGGGTGGGCCAGCGCCACGTACGCCGTGGCCGGCAGCCTCCAGCCGCTCCACGCGCACATCGAGCCCGACCCCAGCCACGCCAACGCAAGCAGGAGCGGATACGGCAGCCGGGTCGACCGGCGCCGCACGAGAGCCAGTACGGCGGCGGACGCGAGGAGAGCCCAGCACGCGCTGACCCCGACCAGCACATGCCAACTGGCCGGCCGCTCATCGCGGTGCGCGATGCCCAGGGGGCCACCGGCCGCCCAGTAGAGCCAGGCCAGGCCGGTCACAGCCCCGGTCACGGCAGGCAACACCGCTCCTGGGGAGGTGCGGGTGCGGGGCCGCTCCGGCCGGCGCAGCGCGTGGGGCCAACGCCGCCACAGATAGGCGGGAAGCGCGATGGCCAGCGCGATCCCGGTTCCGACGAAGCTGCACTGGAGCAGCACCGCTTCCCAGCCCGGCATCGCCGCGTCACCCCCCGACGTCCCTGAGCCACCCGAACTGCCCGTGCCGGAGTCCACAAACGCGCTGACGACCACGAACGGCAGGATCGACACCAAGAACCCCGACCCGACCCAGGCGAAGAACCCCACCAGCCAGCCGGGGATCCGCATCCCCCACGGCCGCACCAGCGCCAGCCCCAGCATGATCCCGGCCGCAGCCATCCCGATCGTGACGGTGTTGAGCACCAGCCACCCGCCCAGGCTGAACCCCCGCCCGACCGGCAGCAACCCCAGTAACGAACCAACCACCCACGACACCTTGATCACCAGATACGGCACGAGGGCCGCCGCAGACCCGTACGCCGCCACACGCCCGATCCGATCCCAACGCTCCACCATGTCCCCCTCCGCTGGAAATCCCCATCCTCCGGCGCCCACACCCCCTCCGCATCAGCCCCCAGGCTCATCCCGCTCCCCCGCTGGTCTGACTCACCCCTCCGCCCTGCGGGCCCCCACATACGCACCACGGCGTTGCGGCCCGAACCGCGTGCAGGTCATTTGGTTGCGGCGGCAGTGAATGATCGGCAGGCTCGTGGATGTCCACCAGAAATGACAGCGCTGTCGCTCCGAGGCGGTTATGGTCCCGTGCGCGACGTCTGGCCGGGTCTCACACTGCGGGGATGGGGGAGGCCACCGGCCCCGGGGGCGTCACGCCTGCAGAGGACTGAGTGAGGGTACTGGGGAATCTGCCCGATGCCCGGCTGCTGATGGTCAACTGCGATGACTTCGGGATGCTCCGGTGCTGCTGGACGTGAACGAAGCCAGCTCGCGACAGGGCTGGGGGAACGGCGGCGTTCCAGCGGCGGGGGTGAGGTCAAACGGCGGTGCGAGCGACCATGCCGTTGGGATCCTCGGCGAGAGCGATCAGCGCCGTGACACGTTTGCCGACCGGTTCTCGGCGTACCTGATAGGCCTGGCTGAGGGCGAGGGTGATCTCCAAGCCGTGGCCGCCCACCCGTCGAGGGTCGGTGGCGGCGACATCCGGCAGAACCGGGTCGCTGTCCCACACCGAAACTCTTACCGCACCGTCATGGACCTGCAGATGGAGCGCGACGGGGCCGGGTGCGTATCTGACGGCGTTGGTCACCAGCTCGCTGACCACCAATTGCGCCGCGCCCAACGCCCGCTCAGACACCGGCACGCCGTGCATGGACTGCACCGCGGTGAGGAAGCTGACGGCCAGGTGCCGCGCGTCGCCGATACAGGAGGAGTCGCCGTCGTAGGCGGCCGATGCCGACAATGCGCTGTCGCCTACCTTCCGTTCGTCATCCCCCGTGGTCTGCTCCATACGCCCCGTCCCGCCTCATATGATCGTCACAAGAGCTTTACGTAGTCCGCTGCATTGCACCACAGCCCTGCTGCCGCACGTCGGACGAGTGCCCCCACGGCACGAGTGCCCACCTCGCATGGAAAGGACCGGGAGACGGTATGAGCCAGACCCGTCTGACCGTCTCCGAGCGCACCACCCCTGACGGCGTGCGCATCCTTACTCCGGCCGGGGAGATCGACTACAACACGGCCGACACCCTCCAGCAGGCGCTCACCGCACACGACGATCCCGACGGGTGCACCGTCATCGACTTCCACGGCGTCACCTTCATGGACTCCAGCGGCATCAACGCCCTGGTCGCCGCGAACAACGCCGCCCGCGCCGGCAACGGCTGGCTGCGCCTGGCCCACACCCCCACCCCCATCGTCGAGGTCCTGCACATCGTCGGCCTCGACGACGTCCTGCCGCTGTACGCCACCCTCGAAGACGCCCTCGCACCCCAATCCACCGCCTGACCCCCTCCTTCCACCTAGCCTGGGCGGTGAAAGACGCCCAGCGCCAGATGATCGGTCAGCGGGCATACGCGATGTGCTGGTGGCTACCCGTCCCGCGCAGGGTTGGGCAGCGAGCCCCGCGGGGAGTCCTCCGCACCGGATCCCGACCGCGGAGGACTCCCGCGCTGTAAGACCGACCACGGCCATCGGATGGATGCGGGCAGGCAACGCGAAGCAGAGGATGAGAAATATCCTGTCTGCTGCCCCCCACACGGTGACTGCCATGACTGAAACGCACCGCGAAACAGCAACGGAAAGCGGAACAGGAACAGGTCCGGCGAACCCTCGGACCCGGAGTCGCCGGGACGATCGAAAGGGCGTCGTAGGAAGTTGTCGGCCACCGAGCCGAGCCTGCCCTCACCGGCAGGCGGTATGGCGCCCAGCGTCGCGCGCGGCCCCGCCGTCGCGCGCGAGGACACCAGCGGCGGTAAGCCGGCGGCGCCCTGGAGGCGAGTCCGCCCTACTCCTGTTCCAGGCGATAACCGAGTCCGCGCAGCGTGGTGATGTGCGGCAGCGGGCTCGAGCCGCGGACGCTCCGGCCGCGTCGAGGAGGCGGCGGCGCAGTCCGGCCATGGTGACGTCCAACATTTGGTGGAGCCCGACCAGTTCTTGTTCCAGACCTCTTCCATCAGCGTCTCGCGGGGCACGGCCGCTCCTGTGTGGCGGGCAAGTACAACGAGTAGGCCGAACTCTTTGGGGCGAAGGTTCACTTTGCGCTCGTGCAGGGTGCAGCGGCGCGCCGCTGCGTCGATGACGAGGTCGCCCAGCCGGACGGACTCGCAGGGCGGGAAGGCGACGGGGTAAAGGCGCAGACGCGCGCGAAGGCGGGCGAGGAGAGCTGTCAGGCCGAACGGCTTGATGAGGTAGTCGTCGGCGCCGGCGTCGAGCCCCGAGATGACGTCGGTGTCGCCCATGTGGGCGGTGAGGACAACCATGAGCAGGTTGGGATGGCGGGCGCGCAACGTGCGCGTGACGTCGAGGCCATCCATGTCGGGCAGGCTCAAATCCAGGAGCAGCACGTCGTAGGACGTCCGGTCAGCCTCGGCGCGGGCACTCGTGCCGGTGCGGCTCCAGGTGGATGCGTATCCGTTGCCGCGCAGCCCGGCGTCAAGGTATTGACCCATGGTGGCGTCGTCCTCGACCACGAGGATGCGAAACGGCGTGGAGTGCGGTGCGGCGGGCGTGCGCATGGTGGCAGCGTAGAGGCGCTGCGTTTTTCGCAGATCGCGTACTTCCTCAGCAGCGGGTCGCGCGGCCTGGCGTATGCCGTTCCGGGCGAACCCGATGGAGGAAGCACGAAGACAGGTACCTCGCCAGCGTCGACGGTGTCACTGGTCTGTCCCACATCGAACGAAGCCGAAGAAGCGTCCACCCCACCGCAACCGACCAGGACCCAGCCAGTTGTAGACGACAGGCATCCCTCCGAGCCCACCCCGTAAGCGGGCCGACCGTCTCGCGATCCCGCTTCCCCGACCACCCGCCGGCCACTGCTGCTCAGCAGGGACGACGTTGCTCGTTCCCCCGCCGGGTGGGGCAGCAAGGAGCAACTGGACGTCACGCTGGCGGAATCCGAGCTGGTGGTGGAGGTCGGTGTCGACGTCGCCCATGACGCCTCCGGCCAGCAGCGCCACCCGCCCGCCGGCAGCGCACCCGCCCCCACCGACGTTCTCACCTGATGTCGCCGTGCTGACAGCGGTACGACGCCCAAGCCCGAGCGGTCTGCCCGGCGCAGCTTTGCAGAGCACCGCTTCGTGGGTGGGTCAGGCGGTAGTGCGGCCGGCAACATCTGCTCTCCGGTCGGCGGCCAGCACAATCAGGGCGTGTTCAGTCGAGGACTGCGAGGTGGCCTGCGGTGCCTCCACGCCATTCGATCATGATGAGGGTGGCGTCGTCGCTGGTGCGCCCACCCCGTTTCTTCTTCAGCGTGTGGGAGAGCCGGCGCAGGTCCGCCCGCATTCCGTCTGAGGGCTCCTGGCCCAGGCGGTTGACGCAGTGGATGAGGCGTTCCTCACCGAAGGGCTGCCCGCCGTCGAGGCGTTCCTCGATGATGCCGTCGGTGTAGCAGAGCACCCGGTCGCCCGGCTGGAGGGTGTGCTCTTTGATGCGGGGCGTCTCGCCTCCGAAGCCGACGGGCAGCGTTGTCGCGCTCTCCAGCTGCCGTACGACCTGGCCGTCGCGGATCAGCAGCGGCGCGGGGTGGCCCGCGTTGACCAGCTCCAGCTCGCCGGTGGTGATGTTCAGGTGCATCAGCTGCGCGGTGACGAAGTGGTCGTCGCCGAACTGCCGGGAGATGGCATGGTCCATGAACGCGTACTTCTCGGCCAGGCTGACGAACACGCGCCGGGCGTGGCGGTAGGCGCCGATGGCGATGGTCGCCATCGCGGCGGCGTCCAGGTCGTGGCCCATCGCGTCGATCACGGCCATGTGCAGGATGTTGTCGTTGAGGGCGTAGTCGAAGCTGTCGCCGGCGACGCGGTAGGCGGGCTCCAGGATGCCGGCCACCTCAACCTGCGGCACGGTCATCGTCAGCGGCGGCAGCAGGCCCCACTGGATCTCTGCGGACACGCTCATCGGCTCCCGGCGCCGGGCCAGGAAGAACTGGTCGGTGTAGGCGTTCTTGGTGACCAGCATGTCGGCGACCAGGCCGGCGAGCCGGCGCAGCAGCCGCCGGTCGTCGTCGCCGACGGTGTCCAGCGTCAGGGCCATCACGCCCACCTGATCGCTGCCGTCCAGCAGCGGCAGATACATCCGCACCCCGCCGCCGGCCCGCGCAACCTCGACGACGTCCGCGCTCTGGAAGGCGCGGCCGGCGGGGGAGTCGGCCACCGGCTCGGGCTGGCCCACGTGCAGCTTCCTGCCCGGAAGCGGCACCAGCAGCTCCTGGGCGTAGTCCTGGAGCAGGATGGACACCTCACGGCCGCCGATTCCGGCCACCCCCTCCGCGATCAGCGGGGCGATCAGCTGCGGCGGCAACAGCCGCGCCCGATCCAGCAGCACGCCGAGCAGCCGCTCACCGAAGCCCTCCGACCGGTCCACGATGTCCTCGCCCATGGCCTGGTACGCCACCGCCTTCCCGCCACCCGCACCCGTCACTGCCTGAACACAACGTGACCCGGTCGAGCCGCCGGAGCGGTTCATTACGCCATGCGCGGCATGTTGGCCCGCGGGGCGTGTCAGCGATCTTGTGTAAGTCGGTTGGTTTCATTGGATGCTGAGCCGGTCCTCGAAGAAGAGTGAGAACTGGTTCAGTGCCTCTTTCC
>NZ_JBEXCW010000151.1:0-11696 GCF_040605435.1 Streptomyces sp. NPDC005574 | reverse complement strand
TGCATATGTGGCTCCTGGTGGGTGTGGGCTGCGGTGGGGTGAGGCCCCGACGGACGGACGGTCAGGCGGACGGGCGGCTGTCGAGGTCCGCGATCCATGCGGCGCAGACAGCGGAGACCTGGACCAACTCGGCGCGCAGACGGGCGGGGTCAGGCTCGGCGAGCGCCTCGAAGACCTCTTCCAGCAGGACGTCGCGCCATGTAACGGAGCCGTCCTCCAGCCCCTGGTCGACGATCGAGCGGTAGCGGTCGGCGACGTACAAGGCGCCGGATCCGCCGGTCCCGTCGGGGTGGTGCTGCTCGCCCCACTTCGCCAACTGCTGCTGCCGCTCCCCGTCCAGGTCGATCATGTGGCGGGCGAGACCGGGGGTGGCGGGGAGTTCGCTGCCCATGTAGGTGGCGGTGCGGATGATCAGCTGCTGAATCAGGTCGACGGCGCCGTCTCGTGTGCCGAGTCGGACGGGGGTCTCGTGGACGGCCTCGGTAATGACGCGGGCCAGCGGGGCGAGGACGGCCAGGTCGGCGGCGGGTGTGGTGTCGGGCATCGGGTCTCCGGTCTGTGGTTGGGCGGCCGGCCCGCGCGATATCAGCGCGCGGGACGGCCGTGCGGCATGAGGTCACTCGTAGGTGCGGGCGAAGGCTTCGCCTCGACGTGCGGCCTGGATCTCCTCCGCCGTCAGTCGGCGGACGCGGGCGCGGCAGCGGCGTTCGCACTCGAAGCCAGTGATCACCCAGCAGCCGGGGCGCAGCGGACCGGTCTGCTTCTCGATCTCGATCGGGTCGCCGACGCTCATCTCCTGGAGCATCACGTCGCCGCCGTCGAGTTCGATCTCGCGGGCACGGATGACCGCCTCGTCGACGGCCTTGAAGCCGTCGCGGGCGACAGCGCGGCGGACTGCTCGGGCTTGGTGTTCCCAGTACGTCCGGTCGTCGTCGCCGAGCAGGTCCCAAGCGGGCGCGTCCAGGGCGTCGTTGAAGCGCTGGTACAGCCAGGCGGGCAGCGTGCCGGCCTGGTCTACCGCAGGGACTGCGGGCTTCGGGTTGGTCATGGCGTGGCCTTTCGGTTGCGGGGCGGGCTGGGTGCGGTGCTGTGGTGTGTTTGGCGGGTGGTGGACGCGGGCCCGGACGCGGGCGGGCGGGAGTACGTCAGACGGCGGCGGTGATGCCGTCAAGGCGGGCGATGGTCGGGCACGGCCACTCGAAGCGGTCCGGCCGCCACGACGGGCCGTTGCCGACCTCGTTGACGCAGCTGGCGCAGACGAAGCCGAGGTGCTGACGGGCGCACAGGTCTTCCAGGTCATCCCCGGATTCGCAGTGGTCGTCTTCGTAGCCGTCACTGTTCGGGTCGCAGCCGCAGGTCTCGGCGAGCGGCAAGATCTCCTGCCGCTGGTGGTCCTCCAGCCGCACGATCAGTTCGGGGTGGTAGTGCTCGGCGAAGAACCGGAGGCGGTGGGCGAACTCGGTGGCGGTCTCGGTGGTGTAGGGCGTCATCGCCAGGGCGTTGCGGGTGAAGTCCTCGGCGGCGCGGACACGGCGGCTGAGCATTTCGTAGCCGATCCGGTTCAGTTCGTCGTGCAAGGTCACGGGGTGTCTCCTGTCGTGGGGCGTGGTTGGTTGGGTGTTGTTGGCGGGTGGTGTGGTGTGTTTCGTGCGGGTCTGGCTGGAACCGGATGGGTGGCTCTCCTGCGGGTTGGGTCAGCGCTTGAGGGCGTAGACCTTTTCGCCGCCGATGAGGGGTGCGCCTTCGGGGCCTTTGATGTGGGGGGCGATCCAGACGGGGCGGTGTACTTGGCGTTTGGGGTGCCATTGCTGGCGCCAGTGGCCGCGGGTGATCCATCGGTGGTGGTACTCGCGGCTGGTCTCGCTGTCGCCGGGGCTGCTGCTGGTCTTGGGGCGTCGGAGTTCGATGACGCGGACGGGTGCGGGTTCGTGGCCGGCGCGACGGAGGCGCTTGCGGACAGCACGGTCTGGCTGGACTTCGGTGTCATCCGCGAGGGGCTGTTGCATGAGGAGCCACGCCGTTTTGACGACGGCCAGGGAGGCGACGCGCTTGATGAGGTCTTGGGGGGTCGCCTTGATGACGTCGCGGGTCTCTGGGTCGCGATAGAAGCTGACGTTCCCGGGCTCGTGGCTGCCGAAGGCGCACATCGATTCGCCGGTGTAGAGGAGCCGGGGGGTAGGCATGCCGTTGCGGGTGAAGGAGTCTCGGAGGCTGGGCAGGTCCGTCATGTCTACGTAGTGGCTCAGCCATAGGCCGGCGTCGCGAAGGTTGCGTGCGTCGATGACTTCCTGCGGGCATGGGCCCCAGCTCATGGCGTTTGTGGGGAACTCGCGGAGTTCTGAGAGGCCGTCGAGATAGATGAGGCCGTAGGGGGTGGGCAGGTCTTCGGGCGCTAGCGACCATTCCGGCATGGTTTGGGCTGCTGTGACGACGAGTTCCGTCATCTCACGCGTTACGAAGAAGAGCTCAGCCTCGGCGAGGCGGTGGGAGTCGGTGGCGGTGATCCAGCGTCCTGCCGCTGCTGGACTGGCTGCGTTGTGGTGGACGGCTTGGTGCCCTGCTGCTACGAGTCCCGTGAAGTAGGCGGCCCCGTGTTCGTTGTTCCATGCGGTGAGTTCGGCTCGGAGTTCGGGGAGGTCTTGGGGTCGGACGTCCATCAGTTGCGCTCCTCGGCGGGCTGGCGCTTGAGGGCTTCGATAGCGGTCTCTCGGCTGCCGGCCCGTTCTTCCAGGAGGGCGCCGAAGGCTTCGGCGAGGTGGAGGGTGAGGGGCAGGAGGTCGTAGATGCCGCGGGGGCAGAGCTGGGTGATGAGGTCGTAGGCGGCTGCGTCGGGGCCGTCGGGGGCTTGGAGGAGGTGGGTGGTGAGTTCGGTGGCGATGCGACTGGTGTCGTTGGGCTTGGTCATGGGGTGCTCCTAGGCGGCGTCGTGGGGTTGGCGTGGGTGGCTGCCGGTGGCGGGGTCGCAGCCGATGTGGGTGTCGTAGCCGCGTGCTGCCCAGTCGGCGTTCATGGGCTGTCGGCAGATGTTGCAGAGGGGTTTGGAGGGGGTGTCGGCGGTGTCCGTTTCGCCGCCCTCTCCCTGACCTCCCCAACCCCTAGAAAGGGGGGTTGGGGAGGGAGGTTCGGTGATGGGCCTCCCCATGACCTCCCCAGCGTTTTTGGGGAGGTCTGACCTGGGGTTATCGCCGAACTCCCCAGACCTCCCCAACTCGGGCTGGGGAGTTTGCGTGTATGGGCCACTGGGGAGGTTTTTGGGGAGGTCGGCAAAAGGGACGGATGCGGTCAATCTGGGGTCGTCGAAGGAGTCCCGCGCCTTCCGCATCTGGACGGCCTTCTCGATCTTGTTCTTGGCCATGTCGATCTTCTGTGTCTGGCACCACTTGATGACCCGCGGCGCACCCCACGCCATGTCGATGCCGGCCTGGTCGAGGACCACGACGAGCCACTCGGGGGTGTCCCGCTCCAGCGGCTTGGGCCTCAGGTCCAGCGACTCCAGGACCACCGACGTGACGGGCCGTCCGTCGGGCTTCTTCTCCCCGTCGAGGGTGATCACCTTCAGCCCGAACTGGAGGTCGCTGCCCTCCTCGTCGTCCTTCTGCTTGCCGGTCTTCAGGGTGACGACGATGTTGGCGGCACGGTCGCCCTTCTTTGACACGTGGAGTTCGGACTGGAGGGCGCCCTTCGCGGATGAGGATCCGCGGCCGTGCTCGCCGACGTGCCCGGTGTGGTGGATGACAAGGACGCATGCGCCCGTTGCGGCGCGGAGCTGTTCCATGCGGTCGACGACGAGGCCGAGTTCCTTGGCGGAGTTCTCTTCGACGCCGACGGACACGCGGGCCTGGGTGTCGATGACGATCATCGAGGGGGCGAGGCGGCGCATCGCCTCGATGAGGGTGTCCCACTCGGGGCTCATCGCCTGAACGGGGCGGGGCAGGAACAGGACGTCGGTCATCTTGACGCCGTGGTGCTTCTCCCAGGCGCGGACGCGCTTGCGGATGCCGCGGGCTCCTTCGGCGACGAGATACACGACGGTGCCCTGACGGACGTGGTGGCCGTGCCACTTCATGCCCGTGCCGACGTGGGCTGCGAAGTCGATGACCATGAAGCTCTTCATGTGCCCGGACGGTCCGACGACTCGGGCGAGGGAGTCGAGGTGGAGGAGATCGCCGACGAGGGGCTCCAGCGTGGGCATGTTGTCGAGGCTGGAGGCGTCGAGGAGTTCGGCGAGGAGGGCATCGGCGGGGTCACCGGAGCGGCCGTGGGCCCGTTCCTTCTGGCGTTGGAGGTAGTCGTCGATGAAGGTGACCGCGGCGCCCGGTTCGGCGTCAGGGGCGGTGGCCTGTTGAACGATGCGCCGGCCGAGGTCCGCCTCGGCCCGCAGGTCGGCGGCCTTGCGGACGAGTTCGGCGTGATACTCGGCGTCGAGCGCCCAGTCGCCGAGCTGGTTGATGTAGGCGAGGCCTCCGGCGAGGCCGAGTTCCTTGCGCTGCTCCAGTTCTACGCGGAGCGTAAAGGGGTTGATCTCGGTGCCGTGGTCGTAGAGGTGGCCGAGCGCGTTCCAGATCCGTTCGTGCTGCGGCAGCGCGAAGTCGGCGCCCCGGATGAGCGCCCGGACGGCGGGGATGTCGCGGGGCTTGTGCATGCTGCCGCCGAGGACGTATCGCTCGGCGTCGTACTGCTCGGAGCCGTGCGGGTCCGCCTGGTCCGGCTGCATGTGGCGGACGTTGCTCACGGGCGGTCTCCTCAAAAGAGCGTGGTCGGCGGGCACTTGTGGGTCGTGAGGTGCTGGTGGGGGCAGTCCGGCGGATGTCTGGGCCCGGTCCAACGCAGGCGCAGCGCCCGATAGGGGAGGCGAGGCAGGCACCAGACGAGGTCGTTCGGTGTCCGCCTTGCCGCGGCCTGCGGGTACGGCAGGCGCTCCTCGGCGGGGTGCAGGGTGACGGTCGCGGTGATGGCGGCGACCTGCCCGACGGACTGGCTGAGGAGCGGGTGGCCGCACGCGGGGCATTGAGTGTGGGCGCCGCCCCGCGTGCGGCCGGCCATCAGGCGGTGAGCGAGTCGAAGGTGCCCTCGCTGGTCCGCCGCTGGTACAGCTCCTGGGAGAGCTGACGCAGCCGCTCATCGGTGAACTCGTCGCTGGCGACTTCCATGTCAACGATGCGGACCTTGACGGTGTCGGGCTTCTCCTCGTCGGGGCCGGGCTCGATGCGCTCGACGGACGACAGCTCGACGATGGCCATGACGTTGGAGCCGAGGTTGGTGAACAGGCCCTTGGCGTGGGGGCGGATGGCCTTCTCGACGTCGGCGAGAACCTTGGGATCGATCTTCACGGTGGTCATGCGGCTGCTGCTCCTTCGGTGGGTTGAGCGGGGCGCCCCGGACAGATGGCCCGGTGGTCTGTGCGGATGGTGGCGACGAAGGCGCGTACCTCATCGGCGCCATGGACGACGGGCGACGCGTACTGGCAAGGCAGGCACTCGTAGCGGGCACGCGGGTCGCGCTTCCACCAGATCTGGCCTTTGCGCGGGCCGTCCTTCTTGATCTCGTAGCCCTCACCGAGGTCGATGAAGAGCGCGTCCCGAACCTGCAGGTCGAGGCCCTCGCCCCCAGCCGGTTCGATGGCCGCGCGGATTGCGACGACCGGAGTAGCGGGCTCGGCGTGGTCGTCGGCCGAGACTCGGCGGTGCGCGGTGAGGGCGTGGGTGGCGCAGCGCCAGCCGCAGGCGTAGTACCTGGTGGGGCCGTCGTGCGCGCCACTGACGTATCCGCAGGGCTGTGGGATGAGGGCGCTCATACGGCGACCGCTGCCTGTTCCCGCATCCGCCGGTCCGTCAGGCACGTCTCCGCGACACACCCTTCGACGTCACATGCCCGCTGTACGTGCCCATGCGGCTGTGTCCCGTGGAGGGCGATCCAGGCGAGCTGGTGCACCGTGTAGGGCTTGCTGCGCACGTTGATGAAGTGCCGGCCGTCCGTCCACAGGACGTGCCCGTCACCGGTCGGCTGGGCGTGGAGGTGGTAGAGGTTGCGGAGGATGAGCGCCGCGTCCTGCAGTGCGGTGGCGACGGCGCGCGAGATGTCTCCGTCTGCCCTGCGGAGGTGGGCGTTGCGCTGGCGGGGTGTCATCCCGGCGCGGATGCCGTACTCGTCGCCTTCCTGGTACGCGGCGGCGAGGCACCCCGTCTGTACAGGGCAGCGGCTGCAGATGGCGCGTGCGTCTGCTGTTGCGCTCCGG
The DNA here is from genome assembly GCF_040605435.1 of Streptomyces sp. NPDC005574. Taxonomy (NCBI): domain Bacteria; kingdom Bacillati; phylum Actinomycetota; class Actinomycetes; order Kitasatosporales; family Streptomycetaceae; genus Streptomyces; species Streptomyces sp. NPDC005574. Next base: position 5,461 of record NZ_JBEXCW010000151.1, on the reverse strand, counting down.
TTGCGTTCCCCTGCGTGGAAGATCTCCGGGTCTTCGCCGTGGCAGGCCGCCGCGTCACGCCAGTCGGTGGCGCGACCGCCGGTGTAGTTCATCGGGCCACCGCCGGGATGTTCTCCGGCCACGCCACAGCCTTCAGCGCGCGCCGACGCGAGTCCGGAACAACGACCAGTGGATAGCCCAGCCAGTGCAGGCCGATCGCCGCGAGGATCACACTGTCGGCCTGGTCGTAGCTCCCGCGTCCCTCGCACGGCACCCCGTACTCCCGAACCACGACGTCGCGGACCATGCCCTTCGCGATGGTCTTCCGCTTGCTCGCGGGATAGTCCTTCGCGGGATTGGCCACGCCGGTGGCGTAGATGATGCGGTGCTGCGGGTAGCACACCGCGAGGGGGATGCGGCGGCGCCACAGGTCGTGCTTGACCAGGCCGCGGAGGTAGGTCATTTCCTCGACGCCGGGCCGGTAGCCGAGGGACATCGCTGGCCCTTCCATGACGACGAGGCTGGCTTCGTCGGGGATGCGTTCGTGGATGCTGCGGCGGTGGAATTCGAGGCGGGGGTGTCCGTCGAGGTGTTTGGGGATGAGGGCTTCGGCGGTGGTGCCGTCGCTGATGCCGGTGGAGGTGAGGGAGAGGTCGAGGCCGTAGACGGTGGGGAGGTCGAGCGGCCGGGGTACGGCCGGGGGTGCGGTGGTGAGGTCGAAGAGGGTGGTCATGTCGGGTCCCCCTGGGCTGTCGTGTGGTCTTCGGTGCAGGTGTGGGAGCCATCCCGGTGCAGGACCGCGGCCGTCTCCACCCCGCACGGCAGGCAGAACCGGAACGCCTGCTCGATGACCGGGACGGGGAGGGCGCGGGGTGCGCGGTGCCGGCCGGGCTGGGTGATGGGCCGCACGTACCAGCGGGCGGCGCCCGTGGCAGTGATCAGGGCCCCGAGCACTGCGCCCGCGCCGAGCTGAATCTCCGGAGGGATCACAGCTGCGCCTCCTTCGTGCGAGGCGTCCGCTTGTCGTCACGGGTGTGCTGCCAATGCCGGCCGTCACGGACACGGCTGGTGTTCAAGCCCATCGAGTCGTCGAGACGCCTTTGCAGCCGGTCAGCGCGCGCCTTCTCCTCCTCGTAAGCGCGGAGGATGCGAGCAGCGACCTTCAACAGCCGCGTCACCCGCACGTCCAGGCGGCCCGCGTGCTCGGGGTCCGACTCGGTGAGCAGGGAGATACGGCGCCCGAGTTCGAGGTTGCGGCCGGTGAGCCGGCGGTTGTCGGCGTCGAGGCTGGCGTTGGTGCCGAGGACCTGCCTGCGGTTGAAGATGGCGACGTCCCGGTCCTCCTCGGCGGTCTCGGCGCGGCGGCGTTGCCGGCTGGTTTCGGCGTAGGCCGCGGCCAGCTCCGTACGGAGCCGGCGGGTGGTGGTGAGACCGAACATCACGCCTCACCCCCAACCGGGCGCAGCGGCCAGCAACCATCGATAACCGCATCCGGATCCCGCTTGCCCTCCGGCGCCTTCGTCCGCAACCACTCCTGGAACGACGCCGCGTTCTCCCGCGCCCACCCGATCTGCATCTGATGCAAGTCCTCGACCGACACCCCAGCCAGCGAGTCGAAGCGCTGCGTCCGCAGCTGGTGCACCCACACCGGGCGCTCCGCCCGCGGCCGGTGCGCGATCGCACCCATCCGGTACGCGGCCCGCGCCGACATCAGGGCGTCGTACTCGGCGCCATGCGCCGCGTCCTCGTCCCACCCCAGGCCGTACGTCTCCGCGGTGGTCCGCATCTGGTACGGGCCCTGTGTCTCCGACACCCGGCGGCGGAACGGGCAGACCTGCTTGTCGAGGAGCATCGTGTCGATGACCCGGTCGAGGGGGTTGCGGCAGACTCCTTCGAGGCTGTCGCCGAGGTGGCGGCGGCACTCGCGGTCCAACAGGTTGAGGTCGTAGCTGCCGAGGTTGTGGCCGACCAGCGGGACCTGTCCGGCGATGACTTCGGCCACGGACTTGGCGATCTCCGGGATGGCCTGGTCGGCGGGCGTGCCGTGTTCGGCGAGGTGCTCGTCTGTCAGCTTGTGGACGGCGATCGCTCCGGGCTCCTGTGGGATGCCGGGGTTGATGAGCCAGGTGCGGGTGTCGGTGGGGAGTCCGCCGCCGACGAGGATGAGGGCGCCGGAGACGATGCGGGCGGTCTCGGGGTCCTTGTCGGATGCTTCGAAGTCGAGGGCGGCCATGCGGCCGAGGTGCCAGGGCATCATCGGACGTCACCCGCCTTCACCGCGGCGAGGTAGGCGGTCATCTGCGCGACGGTCCCGGACGACGGATGCGTCCCGCCATTCAGCCGGGCGAACCCGGCCTCGACCTGCTCCGTGTCCATGCCGCGCGCGCCAGCTGCGGCGATGACCTGGAACCAGACCTCCTGCACGTCGGCCGGGTCATCGACGACCTCACCCTCGTACACGCCCTCGGCATCCGGTGCAGGCTCCGGATCCCCAGACGGCGGCGTGGACGGCTCCTCCTTGCGGGGTGCGCCAAGCTCGGCGGCCCGCGCGGTGAGCGCGTCGCCGATCTCCTTGTTCATGTGGCCGGCGTCGAACGCCTGCTTGTACACGGCGCGCACCTCGTCGGCGTTGGCCGCCGCGGAGGCGAGCCGCACATAGTCCGGGCGAGGCGCCTCGATCGCGGCCCGGGTCGGACCGCCCTCGACCGCCTGGCCGACCGCCGCAGCCCCCGACATCAGCGCTGCCGGCGTGACCGCCACGTCGATCGTCGGGACCATCCAGTGCCGGGTCTGCCCGTCCCGCTTGGCGGTGCGCTGCTCCAGCCCGAGGAACGCCTCGACGTAGCCGCCGGTCTGCGACAGCAGCTCGGCCACGCCCGGCAGTTCGAGAGCTGCGTAGTAGCCGTGGGACTCCAGCCGCCACACCCCGACACCCTCGATCTCCGAGAGGACGACGTTCAGACGGGTCGTCGGCTTGCACGAGCGCTGCTCCGGATCCGGGCCGCAGATGCACGGCCGGTCCTTCAGCAGCTCGGTGACGCCGTCGCATCGGCGCTGGCAGCCGCCGCCGGACCACAGCTCGAAGTACTGCGAGACGGGCTGCGGCGGCACATGGATCGGCATGCGCTTCGAGTCGGTGATGACCTCGTACTGGCCCGCGCCGCCGTCCGGGGTCCACGCGTTGACGGTCCCGCCGTACTGCTTGGCGACCCGCTCAATCAGCTCCTTCGACGGGCTGGTGAGACGGAACCGGTCGAGCTTGCCCGGCCGGGTGCCGCCCTTCGCTGTGGCGACCTTCTGGCCGATGCGGATGCGGCCCAGTTCCCGGAGCCGCTGCTGGAGGGTGAGGATGGGCATCAGGCGGCCCTCTCTTCGGTGAGCTCGGGGAGGGTGAGGGCCTCACCCACAACGGACTTGGACAGGACGCGCTGGAACTCGGCGACCGCCTGCACGTGGCGGAACACCTCGTAGACGTCGTCGCCGCACTTCAACGGCATCGGCCGGTAGCCCTCGGGCCGCAGGTGCAGGACGATCCCGACGTCGTGGATCTTCGGCATCGGCAACTGGGTGCCGTCCCGCAGCCAGCAGACCTCGGCTCGCCGGTAGGCGGACATCTGTGCGCCGGCTTCCGGGTAGACGCCCTTCTCATCCAGTTCGCCGCCAGTCTTGGTGTCGCCGATGAACAGCGTCTGCGGCGGTACCTTCAGCAGGCGGGCGATGAGGCGCGAGCGGAAGAGGTAGTCGAGCTTCCCGGCCCATCCGTCGGTGAGGTTCCCGACGGTCATCTCGGAGGCCTCGAACTCGATCTCCCACTCCTGCACGAAGCGGAGGAAGTTGTCGATGAACGGGGCGATCTCCTCGTCGGAGAGGAACGACTCGGGGATCGGCGTGCCGAGGACGTGGGCTTCGATGACGTCGTGTACGGCGCCGCCGATGTCGCCGCGCTCGTCCTTCTTGCGGATGTGGCCCTTGCGGAGCCAGTCGTAGGCGGCTTCCTTCTCGGCCGGGTTCAGCGAGGCGGCGACGAGGCGGGGCAGCGTGGCGAAGGCGTCGGTGGCGGTGAGGTTCGCGGCCCAGAACACGAGCTGCGGTTTCGGGAAGCCTTGGCTGAGGATGGTGGTGACGCGGCGGAGTTTGATGTCGGTGCCGGGGACGCGGTACCAGCCTTGGGAGGGCTGGGGGATGCGGTCGGCGCCGGTGGGTGCGGGGGGCGCGGCCTTGCGGCGGCGGCCGGCGGCCGGGGCGGTGTCCGCCCCAGCCTGCGCAGCGATCGTCATGAGGCGTCGTCCTTCGAGCTGGTGAGGCGGTACAGGCGGCCCTGCCCGGTGTCGACGGGGATGAGGTCGCCCGCCCGGGCGAGGCCGCGCAATCCCTTGCGGACCGTGTTGCGGCCGGCCGCCCACTCGGTGCCGGCGAGGAGCTGCTCGGCGAGCTGGGTGGACACGGGCCGCCCGTGCGCCTGTATGGCGGCGAGGAGATGCGTACGGCGGGTCGGCTCGGTGCTCACGCGGCAGCACCGCCCTCGGTGCGCTGCTCCGGGATGAACAGGGCCGGAGCCGGGATTCCCGCCCTCAGCCGGTCCGCCAGCGCGGCCAGCGCCTTCCCACGGAACGGGATCTCGTGCCCCACCCGCTCGGCCAGCCGCTCCACGAGCAGCTGCTCCGGCTCCCACCCGTCGTGCTCGCGGGCCATGCCCCGGTCCTCGACAACTTCCATGAGGAGGTCGAGGAGTTCGGGGTCGTCGGCGATCGTCTCGATCACGTAGGTGAAGTAGTCCTCGAAGTCGAGGAGGAGGCCGTCGGGGATGCGGCGGGTGTGGATCCGCATGGGTTCGGTGATCGCGGGGCGGCGGGTAAGTCGGTGCCAGATCAGGCGGATGCGGTTCATCGGTCGCCTCCCTTCGACTCGGGCTTCACGCCAGTTGCGTCGAACCAGGCCTGGAACGCGTCCTCACCCGGGCCGAGCTCGGTGCCGCCGACGGTGGCCTGCATGGCGGTTGCGGCGACCTGCGCGGCGAGGAAGTGCGCGGTTGCCTGCGCGGCCAGCAGGGTCGCGGCAGGGTTGGTCTCGTCGTAGTTCGACGGCGTGTGCTCGGAGAGCGCGAGGAGGCGTTCGCCCTCGCGGTAGTGCTGGGGCCCGTTCAACGGAGCGCCCCCTTCGGGCTCATGGTGAGGAGGATGAGGAGCGCAGCCGCGTCGAGGACCACGTCACGCACAGCGCGCCAAGCAGCGACGCTGACGCGGTTCCAGTCGTGGCCGGCGTGCACGGCGACCTGGTGCACGGCACCGGCAGCACGGCGTACCGCCGGGCGCGGGTCGACGGAGTCCATGTCGACGAGCAGCACGAACGGGATCGCGGTGGCCGCGCTGAGGGACAGGCCGAGGAACACGGCCGCGAACCAGTCAGCGAGGTCCTGCGTGGGCGTGCTCACTTCGCACCGCCCGTCGCGGGCTCGTCCTCGCGGAGGGCCTGCTGCACTGGC
>NZ_JBEXCW010000150.1:0-11937 GCF_040605435.1 Streptomyces sp. NPDC005574 | reverse complement strand
CGTTGTACTTCGAGGGCCGTCCCACGTAGATCTTCACCTTCCTGGATCACCAAGATCCATTGTCAGGTGTGTCCACATCGCAGGGGTCACCTCAGCGTCACGCCTACCTTGGCAAGCGACACGCTGTCCACGGACTCGATCAGGTGATCAGTCGTACTCATCAGGTGACTCCTTCGAGGAGATCCACACCTGATTCATGACACTCCCTGACACGGCCCATCGAGGAGTCAGGAGAAGGCAGTCCTGGCCAGTCCTGGCCGTTGTCAAGTAGTTGAGTGGTGAGTACTCGAATGGTTGTGGCTATTTGGCTATATTCTGCTGGCCTGGCCGGAGGTGTGCCGCCTAGACAAAGCGGTGGATCCGTTTCGGTCAGTGTTATGGCGTGCCGCGTGGGGGTTTGGTGTCTCGTGTGGCTGTGCGGGTGCTGGCCTTTTTGTGGTGTGCCGGGAATGCCTCGAGTGAGGAATTTTTATGCATGCTCGTGTGAGACGTCGGGGGCGGTTGTCGTCCCGGTGGTTGGTGGGGGTTTCGTCGTGTGCGGTGCTGGCTGCGGTGGTGCCGGCGTTGGTGCCGGTGGCTGCGTTTGCGGCGGGTGGGGTGCCGGTGCCGAAGCATCGGTTGAATGTGCCCGGTTCGGTGTTGGGGAAGGGGGATAAGTCGGGTTTCCTGCCTGGTTCGGCGGGGGTGTCGCGGACGGGTGCGTTCACCTACCGGGTGGGTTTGGATGTGCCCGGGGGCCGGTTGGGGATGCAGCCGTCGCTGGGGTTGTCGTATTCCAGTGCGGGTGGGGATGGGCCGTTGGGTCTGGGTTGGTCGTTGTCGGGGGCGCCGTCGGCGATTACCCGGTGCGGGGCGGACCCGGATACCGAGGGTGTTCGTTCGGGTGTGCATTATGACCGGCACGACCGGTTCTGCCTGGACGGAAAGAAACTTGTTGCTGTGCCGGCTGCGGGTGATGTCGGTGCGGATTATGGTGGTAATGGCACGGAGTACCGTACCGAGGCCGGCGGTTTTTCGCAGATTTTGTCGACGAATGCGACAAATAATCTGGATCTCGGTCCGGACACGTTCACGGTGTCTGATAAGAGTGGTCGTATTCACACGTTTACAGCGCAGATTGCGGTGCGGGTGAATGAGACGCTGAGGCTGCATCAGGAGACCGGGTCGGCTACGGGTGATGCGGTGTGTGCTTATCCGCCGGATTCTGATCCGGCGTGTTATCACCGTAAGTCGTGGTCGGATGTGAAGAAGCTTGAGTCCGGGTCGCAGTCTCAGTCGACGCCGCGGGTGACGTGGCTGGAGACGAGTGAGAAGGACCGGTCGGGTAACGAGATCCGGTATTCTTACAACAAGACGATCGACTCGAATCCGGGTAATGAGTTCCTGGTTTCGAGGATTTCTTACACGTATGGTCCAGGCGGCAGGGATGCGGCCCGGTATGTGCAGTTCGATTATGAGAACCGGGCGGATACGTCGTTCCGGTATGTCAACGGGGTGCGGTACGCCGCTATGCAGCGGTTGAAGAAGATCAGTATGTTCGCGCCGAATCCGGGGGCGACGTCGCTGGTGCGGTCCTACGCCCTGGACTATGAGCCGATGGGCTCGGGTGCGGGGCAGCGGTCGCAGAGCATGTTGTCGCAGGTTCAGATGTGCGGCTCCGCGGGTGGGTGTGTGCCGGCGAAGAAGTTCACCTGGGCGGCCTCGCAGAAGCCGGCGTTCACGTCATCGGGTTCGCTGGGCGCGGTGAGTGTGAACACCAGTAGTTCGGCGGCTACGCCGCCGAGTGCGCACGTGGCCGACGTGGACGGCAACGGGCTGGACGATCTGGTGTTCAATCCGGGGGCGGATGCCGCGAATCCTGATGCCACGGTCCGGCTGGGCACCCGTGATTCCTCTACGGGGGCGGCCTCGCCGCTGGCGGAGAGCCACGCGCTCGACCAGGCTGCGGGGTGGCCGGCTAATGCCAGCCTGCGTGATACCCGGCCGGTGGACACCGATGGTGACGGCAAGGCGGAACTAGCGGTTGCCGACACGGTTTCCGGTCTGAATTCCGAGGCGAAGATCCTGCGCTGGGATGCGGCGAACCACAAGTTCGTCGATACCGGGGTGCATCTGCCGCTGGGCACCAAGTTCACTGACGCCAATCCGGCGTTCAGCGACTTCGGTGACGTCAACGGTGACGGCCTGCCGGACTTCATCGCCGGGGTCAAGCCGGGTCCGGGCAACCCTGACGGCAAAGGCATTTCGGTGTCGCTGAACAAGGGCGACGGCACCTTCGCCGCCCCGGTTATTGCCGCGAATCAGATTTCCGGTGCTTCGGGCCGTTGTCCGGGCAGTCAGGTCACCGATGTCGACGGTGACGGCCGCGCGGACATCCTGGTCGACAGGGAGGTTTGGGGGGTTGACAGCAGCGACGAGCCGCTGGCCCAGCACACGCCCACGGTTGCCAAGTGCGGTGTGGACTATGGCACCGTCGCCCTGAAGGCCGGCGATGACGGCAAGCTCACTCCGCTCCCGGACACTTCAGGTATGGCCCGGTTTGCGCCGTTGAACCCGCAGCAGAAGGAGTGGACCGACCACATCGTCCACTGCCCCGCTATGGCCGGATTCTTCTGCTATGGCGTGGATCCGCAGGAAACCGATGAGACGCACCCGAATGCGCTGTATGGGTCGAAGTCGGTTCAGGGTGACTTCAACGGTGACGGTCTGGATGACACGCTGACGCTGCCGGATCCGGGAGACACGGACTGGCTTCTTGATACCGGTGCAACCCGGCCGGGCAAGATTCTGTGGAATACCGGTAGCGGTTTGCACTATGACGGTACGACGGTGGACATCCCGCGGGACAAGCTGGCTGATCTGCGGGTGGGTGATGTCAACGGCGATGGCCGCGATGACATCGTGTCGTTCTACAACGACAAGTCGCACACCACCGACGCTGATGGTGACGGGGTGTTCGAAGCGGTTTCCGCGTATGGCACCGACCACATCAGTGTGCTGTTGGCGCAGGGTGGTGACCGCGGGTTCGTGAAGGACGATTTGGGGTCGGTGACGGCGGGGACGGCGGCGCCGAAGGTCGGCCGGGCTCTTGAGCAGTTGGGTGACTTCAATGGTGACGGGCGGCTCGACCTGGTCACCGCCGGCACACAGTTGAAGGTTCTCACCCAGAATGCGTCGGAGCCGGACCGGATCGTGAAGGTTTCCGATGAGGATGCCGGCTGGGACCGGGAGTCGGTGGTGTATTCCAACGATTTCACCGACCGGCCGCAGGATGAGAACGGCACGTGCGCGGGTCTGCTGGTGTGTCTTCGCGGGGGGATGCCGGTAGTGCGGCAGGTCACCTCGCGGGAGAACGCCTTCCAGTCCGGTGACCCGTCGGTTGTCACCTATTACGACTACTCCGATCCGGTCGCCCATGTCCGGCAGGGGTTTTTCGGGTTCGCCACGGTGCGGTCCTGGACTCCGTCCAAGCCGTCCCAGACGGTCACGACCTACGACGTGCGTACCTCCCCGGACGGTGGGCATCACTATCCGTTTGTCTCGATGCCGCACCAGGTCACCACTGTCACGCCGGTTTTGACGGCGGCGCAGGTGGCCGGTCAGCCGGCCACGGTGAGGGCGCGGGTGTCGCGCACCACGGCGAGCCCGGTGTTCCGTTCTTTGGGGGACAAGCGGTTCGCGGTGTTCCCGCACACGTCCACCGCCACGACCTGGGAAGACTCCTCGGTATCGGTGGACTGGGCGAGTGACCTCTCCGGCAGTGGACACGGCGCGGCGCATGTGAGCGGGGTGAATGATCCGGTGCAGGGGCAGACCACCCACCAGGTGGACAGTTCCAGCACGTATGACGACTACGGCAACCTCACCCACCAGCGGTCCGAGGTGGCCGGTGGTACCACTACCGATGTGAGGACCAGTTATGACCTGTCCGACAGCCGGGTAAGGGACTGGCTGACGGGTCTGCCGGACACGGCGGCCACCACCGCGTGGGAGCCGGGCGTCGATACCAGTGATGTGTCCAAGGGTGTCACCCGGCATGTGTCGTCCGCTTTTGACGGCAAGGGCCGGCTGGCCTCGGTGACGCATGAGAAGGGCAGCGCCGACACCTCGCTGACCGACACCACCAGTTATGAACTGGACGGCGGCCAGGCCGACGGCCCGGGTGTGGTCACCAAGACCACCGTGTCGGCGACCGGCCGGCCCGACCAGGTCACCCACCTCGAATACAGCCTGCCGGCGATCGGGAACCCCTCGGACCCGAACTACTTCCCCGGCGGGCAGCCCTTCCCCGGCCAGCCGGACGAGGAGATCACCCCGGTCCAGGAATGGGCCGAGCACTCCGACACCGGCCACCGGCCCTCGACCTGGCAGGCTGTTCAGCCCGCCTTCGGTGTGCCGGTGGCGAGCGAGGACATCAACGGCGTCAGCACCACCACCGTCCTGGATGACCTGGGCCGGCCGGTGCAGATTGCCGCCGACGGCACACGGAGCACGTCCATCGCCTACAACGGCAGCTTCGAGAATGGTGGCGGCCGCAACGGCAGCATCATCACCACCACCAGCGGCAGCCGGAAGGCCACCGTGGTCACCGACAGCGCCGGCGCCACCCGCACCACCACCGGCCCCGGCTTCGACAGCACCAGCGGCAAGGACAAGGTCGTCGCCACCAGCGACTACGACCGCTTCGGCCGGCAGATCTCCCAGACCCGCCCGGCGTTCACCGCCACCGGCGCGCCGACCGCGAGCACTGTGTTCGACTCCCTTGACCGGCCGGTGGCCAGCACCGCCTTCAACGGCAAAAAGTCCACCGTCGACTACGACTTCGCTGCCTCCACCACCACCGCCACCGACGCACTACAGCACGCCACCACCACCACCTACGACAACGACGGCCGCACCGTGAAGGTCGCCGCGCCGTTCACCGACGCCAAAAAGACCGCGCGCACCGCGTCCACCACCTACACCTACGCCCCGTTCGGTCTCATCCGCACCGTCACCGACGGCCAGGGCAACAAGACAGTCCACGACTACGACGTCCGCGGCCGCGAAACCCACCTGAGCGACCCCGACCGCGGGAACATGAGCGCCACCTACTACGGCACCGGCCTGCCCGCCACCACCGTCCACGACGGCACCGGCAACACCGGCAACAAAGCCACCTACACCTACGACGACCTCGGCCGCACCACCGGCATCGACGACTACAACGGGGTCACCAAGAAGACCGACACCACCACCTACACCTGGGACACCGCCGCCAACGGCAGCGGACAGCTGGCCTCCGCAACCTCCCCCGACAAAATCACCACCGACTTCGGCTACGACGACATGGGCCGGCCCGTCTCCACCAAGTACACCGACGGCACCATCGCCGCCCAGCCCACCTACCAGACCTCGCTCACCTACGACCCCACCACCGGCCTGCCCGCCACCCACAGCTACCCCATCCAGGGCGGCAGCCCCAACTTCATCACCCAAAACACCTACAACACCTACGACAACCTCACCGACATCTCCGACATCAGCGCCGCCGCCCCCGGCCAGAACCTGTGGCACACCGACGCCCGCAACGCCGACCACGCCCTGACCAAGGCCACCCTCGGCGCGGCCGGAAACCAGCAGATCACCCTGGACCGCACCTACGACAGCGACACCGGCCAGCTGCACACCATGACAGCGACCACGACCAACCCGGCCAGCACCCAACTCCAAAACCTCACCTACACCTACGGCGACACCGGCCTCATCACGTCCCGCAGCCAAAACGACTCCACCACCCCCGCCCGCACCGAAAGCTACGGCTACAACGAGATCAACCAGCTCACCAGCTGGGACCTCGATAACAACGGCACCAAGAAGACCACCGGCTACGACTACGACGAAGCTGGCAACCTCACCTCCATCACCACCCCCGCCGGCACCACCCAAACCCGCACCTACGGCGACACTCCCGCCCACCCCACCACCCGCCCCCGCACCCTGCTCTCCTACGCCACCGGCGGCGCCGGCGCGAAAGCCGTAGAGACCTACCAATACGACGGCCAAGGACGCCAGACCTCGGTCAAGGACGAAGCCGCCACCACCACCCGCAGCATCGACTACACCCCCTTCGACCTCCCCCACACCATCACCAGCGGCGGGAAAACCACCACCTTCTCCTACGACGCCTTCGGCAACCGCTTCAAAAAGACCGGCGGCAGCGACGGCACCATCCTCACCATCCCCGGCCTGTTCGAACAACGCACCGACACCACCGGCAAAACCACCAGCATCTACTACCTCACCGGCCCCGACGGCACCTACGCCCAAGCCGTCTACGACCACACCAGCAAAAAAACCAGCCTCGAATACCTCCTCACCGACCAGCAAGGCTCCACCACCGCCACCGCCACCACCACCCCCACAACAGCCACCACCACCGGCACCTACTACTACGCCCCCTACGGCGCCCGCATCACCGCCGCCGGCACCCCCACCACCAACACCACCGACGTCACCCACGGCTACACCGGCCACAACACCGACGAACCCCAAGGCCTCATCGACATGAACGGCCGCGAATACGACCCCACCCAAATCAACGTCCTCACCCCCGACCCCCTCGGCAAAAACCACCCCCACACCTACACCGGCAACGACCCCATCAACCACACCGACCCCACCGGATACGACTCCGTCCCCGGCACCCCCGACCCCACCACCTGCGAAGACTGCGGCGGCCTCAACCTAGACAACCCCTACAACCCCTACACCGGCGAAGGCGAAACCCCAGACGCCTACGGCAGCGCCACCACAACCCCCTGGACCTACACCGCACCCTCCTACGCCCCCGACACCCAAGCCCCCACCGGCCACTACTCCGACGAAGACAGCTACGGCAACGCCTGGGCCGGATCCGACTACCTCACCAACGAGGTAGCATCCATGCAAAACAGCGCCATGATCATCGCCCAGCCCATCGCCTCCGCCTTCCAAGCAGCAGCCGACTGGTGGGCAGGCATCTACGACTCCGGCCCCATCACCGGCGAAAACCCCTTCAACCCCCTCCAGACCATGGGCTACAGCACCACCCCCTGGTACGAAATCACCAACGGACAAGCCGTCCAAGCCGCCGCCACCGCCCTCAGCATCGCCGACCTCATGCTCCTCCCCGAAGGCGGCCTCCTCGCAGCTGATGCAGTAGCCCTTGCAAGGCGAGGTGAAAGCTTCATCGAACCGATAATGATCGATACCGATGAATTGGCTGGATTGTCAGGGAATACCACCTTTTATGGTACTGGTGATGGATCGGCGGCGATTTGCCGCCAATGCAACAATCTAGTCAGCTGGGATACTCAAACAACTGGACTAGCAGGGCGACAAGCGCTTCGAGATGTAATTCGATCGAACCCAGCAGTCTCCATATCCATAGGTAGTGGGGTCGAGGGAATCGGAAATGGCGGAATTGTCATCAACGCTATTGGTCGCGATTTCCTAATGGCCGACCAGGCGATGGCCCAAGAGATCGCGGCCGAAACAGGTAGCTCGATCAGTGTTTATGATGTGGCAAATCGACAGCAAGCAGCAGAATTTGGTCGGCTAGCATCACTGGCGCGAAATTCTACCCAAGGATCTCAAATTGTAATCAAGAACTGGTGTTACAGCACACTAGCGTGCGACTAATTTCCGTGAATGGGGCGAGTGCACCTACGTATCCTCGATCGGGTGACAGCCTCGGCGGGGCACAGTACCGATCCAGCAGATCGGACGGCTGGTCAACGCCCGAGCTCAGTGGCAGCTCCGCAAGGTGATCCGTCGCCCGAGGTTGACTGTGCCCTCATCTGCAGTGCGACTCGGCTCCTGCAGGCGCAGCCATCACCCGATCGGTGGACAAACTGAAAGAGGCTCACTGAACCTCTTTCATCCTGGACTCTGAGGAGCGAATCGGGCTGGTCAGGTGGGGTGACGTGGCGAAGCCCCTCGTCGTTGGTGTGGTGATCTCACTCAACACGCCGACGGCCGGGGGGCTTCGTTGGTTCCGTAAACTTCCATGCTCGACGTCCCGCACGAGCTGGTCGAGCGGCACTGTCAACTTGAGAACAATGACGCGGTCATGCCAGGAATTCCTGCGTCCATGGCCCCGATGCGGAGCAAAATCTCTCGCAACGGGATGTTTTCGGCGTGGCGGCCCGGAAGGTTTGCTGGCATGTGCATGACGCACGTGCTCAAGTTGACAATGCCCTCGGCCTTGTTGGTGGCCTTCTGGATCTGTTCGCGCAGCGCGGGGTCCGATACGTAGCGCAGCAGCACGGCGGTGCGTACGGCGCGGCCGACCTCGCGGAAGACCTGGGAGCTGCTCTGTTGTATGACTGCACCCTGCTGTGAATACGTAGAGTGATGACAGGATGGCGATCGGCCTCGCATCGATCTTTGATTGGTTGCCCCTTGTGAAACGCGCGATGCTTCATCCGGGCGTGTGGGCGACAAGACGGAAATTCGCCCGGGGCCCGACCATCGTGAAGTGCGCGGGCTTCCCTGTCTCTTCCGGCTGCCATCCAGCCGAGATGCCCGCGCGGATGAGGTCGGCCACCAGACCAGGCGTGATGGACTGAAGGTTGAACTGACTGGCGGTCTTGTCGCCCCGGGCGCGCGCCGTTGCAGTTTCGCTGAAGTGCAGCCAGGGGTTCTCGAACTTCATGGAAATGATGAGTTGCCGCTGTCGGCCTGGCCCGTCCAGCCAGGCGCGAACAGCGACGTGCCAGGGATCGAGCTCACGTACTGTCCAGCCGTACTTGTATGCGTCTACGCAAATCTTGCGTGGTGGTCTCGGTGTCACAAGATGACGATACGGCCGGCGCTGCGACTGGTGGGCTCTGTCGTTTTTGAGGGCGGCTGCGGCATACGTCTCGTCGATCAAGGTCCACCAGGTTGTGGGGGTTCATGCAGGTGACCCCGGGATCCCGGTTCAGACTGACATTGGGGCCTCGCCTTGACCGGTGGCCTGGAGGGTGGGGTTGTAGGCGGCTGGGGGTACGTGGAGCCGGTTGGTGGTGTAGTCGCCGAAGCGGAGGACGTTCTCGCGCCGGTAGGGACTGAGTACCGCCAAATCGTTCGTGTGGAGGGTCCAGCCTTCGTGGGCCATCCAGGACAGTGTCTCGGTCATGTCGATCGTGGTCGAAAAGATGACGCTGCCGGCGAGGAGGTCGAGGAACTTGATCGCCTTGTCCTGCAACTCCGGGTCGCGGCTGGCCAGCCAGCCCGCGTTGCCGAAGTGCAGCCACTTCGTGAAGCCGTTGTACGCCTCGGCCTTGTTCGTGGCTCGCTGGATCTGCTCCCGCAGTGCCGGATCCGACAAATAGCGCAGCAGTACGACGGTGCGTACGGCACGCCCGACCTCTCGGAACGCCTGGTAGATCTGGTTCTTCCGTGACCGGTTGTTCAGGCGCCGCAGCAGCGTCACCGACGAGACCGTGCCCTGCTTGACGGAGAGGGCGACCTGCATGAGGTCGGGCCAGTGGTGGCGGATCAGCTGCCAGTCGATCGCGGTGCGGGGGTCGGTGGAGAACAGCGGGTCGATGTGCCGGTAGCGCACTGTCGGGTCGGGGCGGTGGAAGGTGAGGTCCTGGAAGTTGCGGATCCTGGGCAGCAGGTCGATCCCCAGGACGTGGGCGAGGCCGAAGACAGGGAACGACTGCCCTTGCGTGTCTGCATGCACCTGCTCCGGGCGGGCGACCGACTGGTTCTGCAGCAGGGAGTCGATCAAGTAGACGGCCTCCCAAACTCCACAGGGTACGAATCTGGAGAAGAGCGCGACGTAGGTGTCGGCGACCAGGTGATGGGCGATGCCGCCGTACCCGCCGTAGCGGATCGAGGTCTCGGCCAGGAGATTGTCGACGGCGGCGTCCATCATGGTGCCGTCCACCGCCGCGACCGATCCGTCGCCCCATGTCCGGACGAGATCCAGGTCGAGATGGGCATCGACCACATCGGCGCCGGCCCGGGCCAGGTTCCTCGGCGTGCAGTGGCGCTTCGCGATCGCGGCCAGCTCGTGCGCCGAGACGGTGCTCATGTGCCGGGCGGCCTGCGTCGCCCCGAGTCCGGAGCCGTAGGTGAACGCGGTGACCACGTACCGGGCCAGCGGGTTCTTCAGCTTCGGATCCGATCCCGACAGGGGGCCGAGGCGGTGCCACCAGCCGGTCCAGTGCGCCGCCCGGGCGAGGTGCTCCAGGATGCCCCGGGCCGGCAGCCGCCGGTCCAGTTCGGCCTCCAGCGCCGCCGCTGAGGCGGTGCGCTCCTCGCCGACACGCCGCTTGAGCGATGGCACGCCCGTGGCCGGGTCGATGCTCAGGTCGGCGTTGTCCGGATACCCGGCGTCCACCTCATCCGCGATACGGGTGAGCTGCTGCTTAAGGTTGTCCACGAAGCCGTCGGCGGTCGCGGGGATGCCTGCCTGCTCGCAGAACTGCGGTATCTGCGGCTCCACCTGGCCCCAGGGCAAGAGCATCGTCGTCCAGTCGCCGAAGTCCTCCGCGCCGACCACCGCGATGTCCCCGCAGCGGAGCTCCTCGACGCGGTAGGTGAAGACCATGGCCTCGAAGTGCCGGCGCACCAGCATCCCGGGCCGGTCCTTCGCATACACCGTCGCGCGCCACTGCTGCGAGGCGAACGACAGATCCAACGGCCCGCCGTCACCCGTGCCGACGGGGATCACCTCGCGGGTCAGGTGCCGGTGGGCGACGGCGTGCTCAAGGGCGTCCAGCACACTGCGGTCCCGGGAGGTGGGCACGAAGGTGAGGGTGCGGGCGAGCTTGAACATCGTCGGCCGGTCCGGACGAAAGAACCGTTCCACCAACGGCGTCCAGTTCCCGCCCCGATACGCCGCCAGCGCCTCGATCTCCGCGAGCTGCGCCTCGAAACCGCCACCGTCCTCCACCACCTCACGGATATGCTTCACCGCCAACGCGTCGTCCAGACTGTCCTGACCGCTCTGCCCGGCATGCTCGTCGACGACATGCTCCTTGAGTACCGTGAGCACGTCCCGGTAGGCGATCAGCAGCTGCTCGGTAGAGGCCTTGTGTCGCTGTTCCAGGGCCGTGAGCTCCTCCTGGGCCCGCTTGGCGTGCCGGGCCATCCGCTTCGCGAGCATCACCGCGAACTCGTCCCGCGCCCGCGCCCTGGCCTTCGCCACCGTGCAGGCCAGCAGCGCGGTCCGCCGTGGCTCGGAGATGTCCAGCATCTCGCCGACCGACAGCACCCGGGCCTGCTCCGCGAACGCGCTGATCTTCGCGGCGGCGATACCCTCGACCCAGCCCGCCGCGTCACCAAGGCCGTCAACCAGGTCGACGCGTTCGCCGTGCTGCCGATACCTTGACCACGTCGCCCGCCGCCCTGGTTCCTTGATCGAATCGAACGGGCTGTGGCGCTCGCCGTCCGGCACCACCAGCAGCCCGGCCAGACGGTCCCGAGCCGAACCCACCCGCTCGGCGATCCGGGCGCAGATCTCGCCCTCGACCCGGGTCCTGACCGAGCCCGCCATCCGGTCCAGCGTCGAGAAGCCCAACAGTTCCAGACCTGCGCGGACGATCTCCTCCAGTGCGACGTTCACCAGGTCCACCACCGAGGCCCGGACCGGCGCCGCCTCCTCCATCGCGACCTCGGCGATCGCACGGGCCCGGACCGGATTGTGCACCAGGCCCAGGTACGCCCGGACCCAGGCGCGGTAGCGCTTCGCGGTCCGCTCCTCAACCGTCGGCATGGCATCTTCCGGCAGACCGGCCGCGCCACGCACACGGGCGACGACCAGCGCCGGGACCTCGGCGAGACCCGGGAAGTAGCCCAGCCGGGCACACGACTTCAGCAACACCAACCTCGGATATTCAGCGGCTGAGGTGATCTGATCGGGTATCAGCAGAAGGTGCCCGTGGCCTGCGAGGATGCGAGTGTTGAGGTCGTATCCGG
>NZ_JBEXCW010000149.1:0-12134 GCF_040605435.1 Streptomyces sp. NPDC005574 | reverse complement strand
AGGGTGTAGCCGAAGCCCGGCTCCAGCGGCTCGATCACGAACCGGGAGCGGAACTCGTCGACGACCTCTTCGGTCAGAGACGGACGCTGAGCGATGAGCACGAGGTGTTGCCTCCAGTGGTTCGGCGCCCGCTATGTGACGCCGTGGACACCATGAAGGGTACGTGCGATGGGGGCGGTGGAGCTGTTGCAGGGGCCGCACCGCCTAACCCAACCTGGTGAGGGGGTATCGGCCGCAGGGCCGCGTGCGTCTGCGGGCCCGCCGGCCGGGCCGGCGGGAAACGCATTTCCCACGCTGCGAGCCCGGTCGGCGCCGCCCGCCGAACGCCGCCGGCAAGCACTACACGGAGAAACCGCTTGTTCTTTGCCCTCGCGTCGCGTCGGACGGTCGCGCGGTGGGGCAAATTGCGGTGCGTGTCGATGGCAGACTGGTCAGACTCGCGGCATGACAGCGAAGATCAGCCGCATTAACCCCAGTCAGTTGCATGAGACGCCTGGCTACCACCACATCACCGTGGTGGAGACCGGCCGAACGGCTTACCTGGCGGGGCAGTGTCCCCTCGACCAGGGCGGGTCTCTCGTCGGCGCGGGCTCCCTCGACGTGCAAGTCGATCAGGTTGTCGTGAACGCACTCGCTGCCCTTGCGGCGGTGAATGCTCAGCCGGAGCACGTGGTGCGTTCGGTGATCTACGTGCGGAGCGATGACAGGGAGGACCTGGGCCGCGCCTGGCACCGGCTTACCGCTTCCGCCCTCGGGCCGGCCTTCACGTCGGCCAGCACACTCCTGGGTGTTGCGCAGTTGGGCTTCGCAGGGCAGCTGGTCGAGGTGGACCTCACCGTCGCGCTGCCCGACTGAGCGGCCTCACGCCTCGAACAGCGTCTCGAACTGCTTCGCCCACATGGTCAAGTGCCGGACACCAAGGCGGCCTCCGTCTGATCATGTGCTCCGACCAAGGTGCACGTGACCACGACGAAGGCCGTGCGGGTGAGTCTGCTGCCTGAAGCCGCTGTGAGTGAGGTGTTCGCAGCGGACGATCTCCCCATCCCATCCCATGACGGGACTGGGGTGGACGTCGGTGGGCGTGCTGGAGCTCACCGCGCTGCCCAGCATCGACGAAGCGCACTGGGTCTCCTGGGTCCGGGAGACCGACGTGCTGCTGGTCAACGGCGGTGACGCGCTCTACCTGAGCCACTGGATGCGGGAGTCCGGGCTGGCTGACCTCCTGCCGTCCCTGCACGACACGGTCTACGTGGGACTGAGCGCCGGGAGCATGGTGATGACCCCCCGCATCGGAGAGTCCTTCGTGGGCTGGAATCCGCCCGCCGGCGGCGACAGCACGCTGGGCGTGGTGGATTTTTCGATCTTCCCGCACCTGGATCACCCGGCTTGTCCGGAGAACACCATGGCGGAGGTGGAGAGATGGGCGGCCGGGATCGGGGGGCCGGCGTATGCGATCGACGAGCAGACCGCCATCAAGGTGGTCGACGGCGCCGTCGAAGTGATCTCCGAGGGGCACTGGAAGCTGTTTTAGTACTTCCGCCAGACGGCTGCTGTCACCGCCGATTCGCTCACGCGCACCGACTGAGCGCCGGAGTTGGCCCCTGAGCGTTGGTCCGGGGGAGCGCTGGACAGATGGCCTGTCGACGGCAGCGCTGCCGTCGAGTGACGGCGCGTGCACCCGGTCGTGTAGCGGTCAACGCCGGGTATCCGCAGGGCATGTATCTCTCGAAACCGTTGAAGGTGCTTTTACTCGGCGTCGCCGTCTACGCGCTGCTCGTGCTGATGTTCCGCTACGGCCGCGGCGGCATGTCATGGGACCACTCCCTCCTGGTCGCCCTCGTCGCAGCGCCGGTGGCGATGTTGTGGGGGTGGGTCCGGGACCACTGGAACGATCAGGCTCGAGAGGCCGGCGCGAGGTGGCGACGCAAGAGGCAGAACTGACCCGCAAGCGGCAGACCCGACTGCCTGCCCCTGCGGCAGCGGCTTGCAGGACTCGAAGGGGGCCCGGACGCCGTAACGGCGTCCGGGGGCAGCAACGCGCTGACCGGCGCGCGGCATCGGGCCGGCCGTGGGGACACCGGCGGCGTCATGTTCTGCCCTCGGCCGGTGGAGCGGGGTGGCTGCGCTGTGGCCGGGGTAGGGTCCGTCGCCACGCTGGCGGGCATCGGCGGCGAACGCCGGCGACGATGTCAGGTCCGGGACGGTCATCCCATTCCGCGGTGATCGCAGCGATCTCCGGGGCGGAGGACGTCGCCCAAAGAGGGGCGGGGCGGCCGGATTCGAACCGACGTCCTCCGAGATGATGTCGCGGCGCACTACCTCTGTGCTACGACCCCGCCTTGCTGATGATCATAATCCCAACCGTGCTGAGGGGACAGGGGCGAGGCTCGCCACCCTGCCGACGCTCCGGAACGCTGCTCGTGTCCTGGGTGACATCAAGTGTGCCGATGTGACACCTGCCGTGCCGAGGCAGGCAGGCAGGCAGGCGGGTGCCGGGCCTGCGGTCGGCGTCAGGCTAGTAGTCGAGGTCGAGGTAGTCGATGTCGTTGAGGGTGACGTCGGAGAGTCCGGTGGCGCGGCCTCCGCCGTCCTGGAAGTAGATCTCTTTGAGTCCCTCGGCGATGATCGCGCGCATCGCCTGGTCGCCGGCTCCGGTGTTGCGGGCGTCGAAGAGGCGTTGTGCGTAGGCCGGGGGAAGGTGGACGGTGAGGCGGCGGAAGCGTCCGTCGTCGGTGGTGCCGATGGGCGCGGTGTAGCCGAACCGGGCCCTGGTCTCCACCGTGATCCCGCCAGAGGTCGCGGCCTGCTTCTGCCGGCGTTTGCGTACCTGCGGCTGCCACCGCTGCCGCACCGCGTCCTCGATTCTCGCGGCGACGTCGGGGCGGGCGTGTTTGCGGGCGCCGCGCCGGTAGCGGTTGACGGAGTCGGCGGTGACCCCGATCTCCCGTGCGACGGCGCGGGCGCTGCCCAACTGCCGGATCAGGTAACCGATCCGGCCCTTGAGTGTCTTGGGCGGCTGGCGGGTGAAGGCTTCCCGGTCGGCGCGTTCGATGGCGTCCTCGATGTCCCCCACAGCCCTATTCTCCTTCGTCGAGGACGGCGTCGCCGCCCTTGATGTGCCGGGCCGGGTTGAGGCCCTTCTCCATCAGGTCGACGGTCCACAGCATCGACTGGACGCCCTCCAGCTTGGCCAGACCGGGGGTGGGTCCGAGGCGGAATCCGCCGGGCTGCGGCTTGCCGGAGGCGGCGTAGGGCAGGAAGTCGAGCGGGCTGGCGCCGGGGGAGGGGTAGACGACGCAGTCGGACAGGACGGCGAGCGGATACAGGCCGGTCATCTTCACCATGTTGGTGAGCTTGCGGTGCATGTTGACCCGCGCCTTGCTGATGACGGCGGCGCGGATGTCGGGGCGCCAGGTCGGCCGCTGGAGGGACGGCCACCGCTCACCCTCCTTGTAGCGCCTGCCCTGAGGGCGCTCGCGCAGTTTCCCGATGCCGCCCTTGACGGTGGCCTTGATCGCGGCGAGGACGGCCGCCATCGCGGGGTCGACGTCCTTGTGCCGCTCCATCGCCGCGAGGAACGCGCGGTCGTCCAGGTCTTTGGTGACGCCGAGGTCGGCGAGGGTGTCGACGTAGGCGGCCTTGAGGCGGTCGTGCCACGGGTCCAGGTAGGCGCCGGTCTCGCGGCGCAGGTACCCCTCCAACGGCTGGACGTTGTAGCCGAGTTCCTGGGCGTAGGCGACGGTGTGCGTCTGGTACCAGGCCGGTCCCGTCGGCCGGATGCCGTCCGGGGTGAACGGTGAGGGCAGGCGCGGGTCCACCTCGATGTGGGACAGGTCCACCAGCCAGGAACCGGGGATCTTCGGGTTGAACGTCGGGGCGTGGAAGTGGTCGGGGGCGGACAGGCCGACGACCAGGCGGGCCGCGGCGGCGAGGAAGGCGGTGTTGAGGTCCAGGCCGACCGCGCAGGGCAGCGTGCACTCCTCATCGGTGAGCAGGTCGACGTCCCGCACCCACTGGTACGCCTCCTCGTTCAGGAACCCGCCACTCCAGCCGGAGTCCACGACGACGGGGTGCTCGGGGGTGGCTTCCGGCGGCGCCGGGTCCATCGGCTCGCCCCCCAGCGAGCCGGGGTTGTGGCCGGTCACCCAGTTGCCGGTCGTGGGGTCCTGCACGGCGCGGGTGGGCGGGCGCAGCGCGGTCATCAGCTCCAGCCCGGAGACGGCCGTCGATCCGCGCGGGGTGATGACGCGGGTCGCGTACACGCCGAGGACGCGGGCGACGTCGGCCGGCTCCAGCTCCGTGACCCCGGGCCAGGCCCGCTCATCGAGCGCGTCCCACGACAGCATCGCCAGCTGCACGCACTGCCGTTCGCGGCCCTGGGCCTTGCGGTAGATCCGCGCCCACGGGCCGAACCCGCGCTGGGTGAGCCGCCACTTCGCCCGCGCCACCTGCTTGACCACCGGATGATCCTCCGGCAGCCGCAGCGAACGGCGCTGCTCGTGGCCCTCCAGGCGCTCCGGCAGTCCGAGCTTCACGGCGGCCGCGGCGGTGAGCACGATCAGTGGGTCGGAGTCCTTGCCATTGCGGTGCAGGCGCGGCGCACCGAGCCCGGACTCGCGCAATGTCCACTCCACCAGCTCCACCACGGTGGTCGCCGGGCAGTCCAGCACGATGCCGCCGGTGCCGTAGGCGGCGCCGTCACCGTCCAGCACGGCGAGCGGCCCGTGCGGGAAGCGCGGATCGACGGCGGGCTGCGCCGCTCTCCTCGCAGCCGGCCGGCGCGACGTCACGCCGGGCCGGACGCCGGGACGCGCCGGTGCCGCAGCCGGAACGGCGGGAGGCTGCGGGGCGTCTGCCGTCCCCACCCCGGCTGCGGCGGCGGGTTCGGCGGACACCACCGGCACCGACGCGGCAGCCGTCCCGACATCCGTCCCGACATCGCGGGAGCCGTGAGCGGGATACTTCGCCGCCCACCCGTTCAGCAGCCGCTGGTAGGCATCCAGGCGCGGCGACTTCGGCTCGCTGCGGCCGTTCTCCCAGTTCTTCACCGACTGGGTCGTGGTCTTCAACGCGGTGGCGAGCCGAGCCTGCGTGATGCCGGCGGCCTCCCGCAGCCGGGCACGCTCCGCCGGAGGCGGCAGATGCGGCTCCTCCTTCAACAGGGCGTCGACGGACGCGAACAGTTCTTCCTCAGATGCCATGCCCTGCACCTCTACTCAGGAGGGAATCGAACTTAACCACAAACTTACCCTATTGATTAACCCTTTGCGGGGCTAGGGCCGCCTCCTCCCATCATTCGGTTGGTGCTATCTTCACTAGCACCATGCTGTTGAGACTGGACACCGCGGACAGCCGCCCCCTGCACGAGCAGGTGGCCGGCGTGATCCGACGCGCCATCGCCGAGGGGGAGTGGGGGCCGGGAGACCGTCTTCCCCCGGCCCGGGACCTTTCCCAGGCCCTTGATGTGAACGTCAACACCGTGCTGCGGGGCCTGCGGGCGCTGCGCGACGAAGGGGTGCTGGAGTTCCGGCGGGGCCGGGGCGTGACGGTGGCCGCCGGAGCGGACCAGCGCTCCGTGACCGACGCGGCGCACCTCGGCTACGGCAGGAACGACCTCATCGACATGATCAGGGGGATCTCGTGACCGGCCGGGCACGCAAGAGGGGAGCGGGGTGGGGCGCCGCCGGCTGGGGCATGGGTGTCCTGGCCCTGCTGGTGGCGCTGCCGCTGGCGGCGAGCGGCCGGCTCCCGGACCGGCTGGCGACCCACTGGAGCGCCGGCTCGGGCAGGCCCGACGGTTCGATGCCGCTCTGGGCCGCAGCACTCTTCCCGGCGATGATCTGGGCTGTCTGGGCAGTCGGCGTGGTATGGACGCTGCGCGGGACGGCGGCCGGTGGCGCGGCGCCCGGGTGGTCGGCTGCGGGCCTCGGGTTCGCTGGTGTGACGCTGCTCGGTGGGCAGGCGTCGATCGTGCGGGCGAATCTGGACCGCGCGGACTGGCATGAGGCGGCGTCGGTGACGAGCGGGGTCGTGGGCACGCTCGTCGTGGCGGCCGCGGTGGGCGCGGCCGGTCTGCTGGCCGCACGCCGGGTGCCGGCCGAGCCCGGGCCGGCACCCGGCGGCCCGACCCTGGACATTCCCGCCGGGCAGCGGGTGGTGTGGCTCGCCCGCACGTCGAACCCCTGGCTCCAGACGCTCGCCGCCCTGACCGGGCTCCTCGCGGTCACTGCCTTCGCGTCGGTGCTCGCGGGCCTGACGGACCTTCCGTTCCTGCTGGCGGCCGCGCCCTTCGCCCTCGTCGCCGTTCTGGTCCTGGGCTGCTCCTCGGTGCGGGCGCTGGTCAGCGAGCGGGGTCTGGAGGTCGCCTTCGGTCCTCTCGGCTGGCCCGCACGGCACTGGGCCCCCGAGGAAATCGAGTCGGCCCGCGTCGACAGTCGCACACCCGCCCAGGTCGGCGGCTGGGGCTACCGGCTGAGCGGACTGGGAACCACCGTGATGCTGCGCCGCGGCGAATGCCTGGTCATCCACCCCACAAAAGGCAGGGAATTCGCAGTGAGCGTCGACGACGCCGAACGCGGAGCCGCCCTTCTGAACTCCTTGAGTTCCAGGCACACAAGGTGAAAAACAGGGTCCTGGCCGGTGATTCCCCCGCACCGGGCCCGGAGCCGCTGCATGCCGGAGGGCACGCTTCGCGGCCTTGCGACGGGAGTGGCCGGGCTTGATGCGGACCAGGGCGCTGCGGTGTGAGGGCGCAGCGACCGGGGCGCCGGATACGTCGGGGGCCTGCGGTGCGTGCCTGCCCGGCGGCCGTCCGTCCGTCAGGCAAGGGCCGGCGCCACGGTGGTGCAGCCGGTGACGTCGTCGCGGGCGCCCGCCTGGCTCCACCGAAGGGGGCTGTGGTCGCCGCGGGAGCAGCCATGGACGGAGGGGTCGAGGCGGCTTTCCGCCCGACGGCGTTCCCTCGAGCTGATGGTCGCTTCTTCCCGCCAACAGCTGGTTTCTCGGCGACGTCTGCAGTGCGTTGTCGTCCGCTGGTAGTGCCTCGCTCGGCCTCGATCTCACGCTCCCGCTCGGCCATGCGGTCCCAACTACCGGCTCGGGATCGAGGACGAACACGCTGGCGTCGACGGCACCCGGGACCCGCGCCGACCGGCCGCGCCGGCACGAGGGATGTCAGAGGGCGGTGGTCGCCAGGAGGTCGATGACGATCTCCGTTCCCAAGGCGTACGCCGGGACGCCCGAGGTGATGAGGGCGGTCTCGGCGACCCCGATGAGGTCGGCGACGGTGGCGCCCGCGTGGAGCGCGCCCTGGGCGTGAATCCCGGCGGGGTGTTCCCGGCCCAGGGACAGGAGTTGCCCGTAGTGGACGAGCTGCTGCACGCGAGCGCCCAGCGGATTGTCGGTCAGCACGATGTGCCGCAGCGCCGCGAGTGCCTCTTCGGTGGGGAGCCGGCCGAAGTCCCGCGCCAGGCGCAGCCGGTCCTGCACGCCGCCCGGAACGCCTCCAAGGGTGGAGTGGTAGCGGGCGCGCACGGCCTCGGTGCGCCGGGCGAAGACGTCATCGGTCGCCGGGTCGTCGGTCATGACGCGACCCGGGCGATCGAGGCGCGTACGGCGGCCAGGGCACCCTCGGGGAAATCGACGGCCCCACCGATGGCCGCCGCAGCGATCTCTGCCTCGGCGCTCTCCTCGATGGCCACCACCAGGTGGGCGGTCGCCGCCGGGTCCGGGCCGAAGACGATCAGTCCGTGGTTGGCCAGCAGGGCCGCCGAGGTCGTGGGGCGCCGCTCCAGGACGTCGACGATGCCCCGGACGGATACGTCGGACCCGCGCGGCCCCCACGGCACCACCGGGACCTCCTCGGGCTGTCCGAAGCGCAGCATCGGCTCGGTCCGGCACGGCAGCGGCCGGTGCGCGACGGCGAAGGCGGTCGCGGAGGGCGAGTGGGTGTGGATGACGGCGCCCACGTGCGGGCGGCCGCGGTAGACGGTGCTGTGCATGGCGATGATCTCGGCGCTGACCGACCGTAGCTCCCCTTCCAGGACCCGCCCGTCGAGGCTGACGGCCGCAAGGTCGCCGGGGCGGAGCTCGTGAACGAATCCCGGCGTCAGCAGGAAGCTCTCGGCGTCGAGCCGGGCGCTGAGATTGGCATGCCCCGAGTGGGACATCACCCCCGCCGTGAAGAGCGACTCCACCGCCGCGACCAGCTCGTGCGCCCGCTCGTTCGCCGCCTGTGTGGTTGCCATCCGGCACCTCCGAAGTCCGTTGCCGGCGGCTCTCGTTCGCCGCCGTGCTCGCACGTCCCACTCTTCAACTTAAACTCAGGTTCAAGTCAAGCGGCCGACGGCCGGACCGAGCGGGAACGGCAGGAGCGGCTACGTGCGCATGACCATCGGACAGCTCGCGGGGATCACCGGAGTACCGGCGTCGGCCATCCGGTTCTGGGAACGCCACGGCCTGTTGCCCGCCCCCGAGCGCCAGAGTGGGCAGCGGCGCTACCCGCCGGAGGCCGCGCAGCGGATCGTGATGCTGCGCAAGTGCCAGCAGGCGGGGCTGACCCTGGCGGAGATCGGCGAGTTCCAGGAGGACCAACCGCGCAGGCAGGCGATGATTCGCGCCAAGATCGCCGAGGTCGAGCAGCGGATGATCGACCTCGACCACGCCCACCAGCTCCTGGTCCACGCCCTGCAGTGCGGTGAGGAGGACATCGTCGGCTGCACCAAGTTCCGCGAGCAGATGGCCGCTTGGGAGACGTCCGCCCCGACCTCGCCGTAGTCCCGGCCCACGAGACCTGCGCCCCCACCACCTTGCAGGGTCGGGCCCTTCCCCTGCGCCCCACCGGTCGGCGTACGCCACCACCAGCGCCGGCCCCGCCCCGGGCTGCCCGGCTCGGGCAGCCGGTCACCGCGCGTATCGGCCCGAGCCCGATGAGCCCTTGGGGTGGCAGCCGGCCTGCAAGCGGCTCCAGAAGCCGAAGTCGAAGCGGCGAAGAAGCAGGAGCTGCGCAAGCAGCGATGGCGGCTCCAGGACGCGGGACGGCGCCGGTTCGCTGCCGGGCAGTCGCGCCGGCCCCGCTCCCGGCACAACCGGATCGGCAACCCGGCCGCGCGCCACGATGCCCGCACCCTGTCCCGGGTGCGGCACTCCGACGTCTGACTGTGGTGACGATGCCGG
This sequence comes from Streptomyces sp. NPDC005574, assembly GCF_040605435.1. Lineage (NCBI taxonomy): Bacteria > Bacillati > Actinomycetota > Actinomycetes > Kitasatosporales > Streptomycetaceae > Streptomyces > Streptomyces sp. NPDC005574. The sequence continues at coordinate 2,960 of NZ_JBEXCW010000149.1, read as the reverse complement.
GCATCGTGCACCGAGTGGAACCCGCGATGTTCTGCATCCAGTGGCGATGAGCCTCCGCCAACCTGAAGCCGCAGTTCAAAGGGCTGGTGCGCTCGTCTCGGGGAGTGCTCGCGCTGGTCGTGGCGGCGACTGTCTGCAGAGTAGATCATCTGGCGGAGTTGTCCCGGGGACGGATCAAGCGTCAGGGCAGGTCAATGGCAGTTGGAGCTGACGATCGGGCAGAGTGGACGGATGCCTGAGTCGCCCTTGCCCGGAGGTTTCGTCACTGCGGTCGTTCGTGTCGGGGACACGGTGCGCCGTCCAGCCTCGGCTCGCACGAGGTCCGTGGGTGATCTGCTGAGGCTGTTTGAAGCCCGTGGCTGGAGTGGTGCTCCGCGATATTTCGGCGTGGACGACGAGGGCCGTGACGTTCTCAGCTACCTCGAGGGGCATGTGGCATGGGAGCCGCAACAGCCTGCCGCCGTCTTGTCCGATGAGGGTTTGGTGACGGTCGCCCGGCTCGTGCGTGAGTTCCACGACCTGACGGCCGGTACCCCGCTGGCCGGCGACCAGGAGGTCGTGTGCCACAACGACCTGTCGCCGAAGAACACGGTCTATCGGCTGTGCGGGGGCGAGCTTCGGCCGGCGGCATTCATCGACTGGGACCTTGCTGCGCCGGGCGCGCGGATCCACGACATCGCTCATGTCTGCTGGCAGTACCTCGATCTGGGCCCTGCGGTCACGGAGGTCGAGGAGGTAGCCCGGCGCATGAGGCTGATCGTCGACGGCTACGAGTTGTCGGACCGGCGCTGTCTCGTGTCCACGATCTTGTGGTGGCAGGACCGGTGCTGGCGGGGTATCGAGTCCCAGGCTGATGCGGGTGACGTCGCCATGGCCCGGCTCCGTGATGCAGGGGCGGTGAGGCAAGTTCAGACGGCCTATCAGTGGGTTTCCGATCAACGGGATGCATTGGTATGACGAAGCCTCCAGGCCCGATACCGTCCTGCCTTGGCGGTCGTCTTCGATGCCGATGATGCCGCCGCCTTCACCCACAGCGCGCTGGTCGCGCACCACCCTCTAGCCGGCAGGGTCGCCCGCCACCCGGTCCGGGAACGACCGGTGATACGACTCTCGCGCACGATCTGCTGGCCGCGCTGGGCAAGCCGCCACAGCTCACCGGCCGTTTCCCCGCGGGCCGCCAGCCGTCTGGGAGGCGGCGACCGCCTGGATCCAGGCCCTGCCGGTCACCCGCCTGACGGTCCTGCGGGCCCACCGCCTCATCGACCGCCGCCTCCAGCGCCTCCTGGTCCTGTGGCGACAGACCGGCATCCATCTTCACCCTCGTCGTCCACCGCCCCCGACTGACCGCCGCGCTCGGCCGCGCTCTCGCCTCCATCCCTCACACCCGCACCGCCATTCTGGCCGCAGCCCGCGCCCTCTACTTCGACGGGCGCCCATCCGCGGCCGGTGCCGCGGCATCCGCTGCCTCTGGGCCGGTTCGGTGGCTCACGCTGCCATCCCTGGACCGGCTCGTCTCCTACGACAGTCCGGGCCCGTGTAGGAGCCCTTATTGCACGCCACGGACGACGGTTCAGGAACCGTAGGTGATGGACACCTGCGCCGATCCGGTGGCGGGGCCGGAAGTGCCGCCCGCCGGGACGAGGTTCGACCCGCCACCGCCGCCGCCGGGCCCGGCGGCGCCGTCGGCGTTGATCAGGAAGCAGCCGCCGCCCCCGCCGCCGCCGTACCAGCCGCCGCCACCACCGCCCCCGCCGAATCCGCCACCGCCCGTGCCGCCGGTACCGGGCGTGCCGTCGGTGCCGGCCCTGGAGCCCTCGGGGCAGGCGGCTCCGCCCTTGCCGCCGAGGGTCTGGGTTCCGCCGCCACCCCCGCCGCCGCTGTCCGGTCGCTCGCCGCCGGGCTTCCCGGTGTCGCCCGCGTCTCCGCCGGTGGCCTCGCGGACGGAGTATCCGGTGAAGCTGGAGCCGCCTCCGCCGCCCCCGCCGCCGGCGGCGACGATGAGACGGGGGCCGGTGCCGGGAACGCCGGTCAGGGCACAGCTCGCGCGCGCCGAGCTGCAGGTGCGGACGTCACTGGCACCGCCGCCGCTGCCGCCGGGGCGCTGACCGGTGACGGCTCCGCCGCCCGTGTCGACGTTGACGTAGTAGGTGGTGTGGGGCACCACGGTGAGGGTGGCGGTGACCGTGGCGCCGATCCCGCCCGCTCCGCCCTCGATGGCGGACCGTCCCGGCTCGCCGGTGGCGGTGACGGTCAGCCGGGTGACACCGGCCGGGACGACGAACCGCTGGTTGGCGCCGGCGGTGAAGGTCTTGGTCACGGGCGCCGCTGAGGCGGGCGCCGCGGGCACCACCAGGGCCGCCGGCAGCGCCGCGGCGGCGAGCAGGAGCGCGGCCCGTCGGGCCGCGCGCCGAGGGCGTTCGGATCGCTGTGGGGTCAAAGTCACGATGGGGACTCCTGGACAGGGCCGTGGCACCCACTCCCCAGGGGCGCGCGCGGACGTAGGTCGATGGTCCGGCCCCTGCGCGGGACCGTCCGCCGCGGGGACCGTCCGGGCCGCGGCGGTCAGGCGTCACGCTCTCCCTCAGTCTCCCCGTTTCCCGGTCCGCCTGCCTCCCGGCATCCCGGCGTCCCGGAGTCCAGGATCCCGCAAGGACGGAGTGAGGACGCCCCGGGACGAGGACGCCCCGGGACGAGGACGCCCCGGGACGAGGACGCCCCGGGACGAGGACGCCCCGGGACACCCCTCCCTGCGTTGATCAAGTCCTCGGCTTGGCGCCCATCCCTTGTTCTTCGCAGGGAATCCCGGCCTTCAGGCCGGGCGGGAATGCGATCCTTGGCCCGGAGGCGCGAAGCGCCGGAGTTCTCTGCGTCTGCGGGGTGACGGTCAGGTCGGCCGCTTCTGGTTGTCGATGTAGTCGTTGACGATGCTCAGGGGTGCGCCGCCGCAGGATCCTGCGAAG
>NZ_JBEXCW010000148.1:0-12422 GCF_040605435.1 Streptomyces sp. NPDC005574 | reverse complement strand
GTCATCGTGGGGAAGGATGCTCCCGACGCCTACGTGCGGCGGATCATGGTGAACCTGGCCAACGACCGCTGGCGCAGGTTCCGCCGTCTGGCCACGACCCCCGGCGCGGAGGGCGACGACAGGGCCGCGCCGGGTGATGAGTACGGACAGGTGGACATCCGGGACCAGTTGGTTCGTGCGTTGCAGCAACTGCCTATGCGGATGCGCATGGTTGTGGTCCTGCGGTACTTCCACGACCTGTCCGACACCGAGATCGCGGAAGACCTGCGCGTATCGGCCAGCACGGTGCGTTCCCAGCTTGCGCGCGGGATCGAGAAGCTCAGAAGTCAGTGTCCCGCCCACTCCGACCTGCCACCACGGCAGCACACGGAAGGAATCCGATGACCCCCTACGGCGATGCAGGGCCTTCCGGCTGCACACCCTTCGAAGAGGAACTGATGAACTCCATGAACTGATTCGCGGACTCCACCGAGACTCCCGCCTTCGACGCGATCGTGCCCCACAGGCGGCTCAACGACCGCAGTCGCACCAGGAAACGGCAGATCTCAAACGCGGTCTCAGAGAACGCCGCAGGAATGCGTCTTCTCGACTAAGCCAAAAGGACGTCTCCAACCATCACCAAGAGCTGGTTCGACACCATCTTCAAGAACTGCTGCCATCGAGCACGGCGCACGTCGCGGAACTGACGTCGAAACCCCGAAGGTCGTGGCTTTCATGTTGTCAAAAGGCAGTCGGGCGAAGCCTGTGTTGGCCTATGTTGCGCCGGCGCCGTTCTCGCGATTACGAGGCCCTTCCCGCCAGCTCCGGGCCACGATCCACGTCGCCTCGATCGACAACCTTGCCAAGAACATAACGGACGAGGCGACACCAACCCGGTGCGGGTGACCGGCTTACTCATCGGCGATCCAATGACCACAGACAGTGACTGACCGGCTGCCCCCGAACTCCTGGCGGCGTTCGGACCGTTTGCGCCAGTTTTCCCTGCCCTTAGCGAGCGAAGGGCCGATGGCGGCAAAGGAGCCTGATCACCATGGCAACATCAGCCTCTTGAATCTCGCGACTTCTTGTTCCTGACCGGGGGAGGGCGAATGCCTCAGCAACTACTCACAGCCACCGTGCGCGTGGCGATTCACGCACCCGACGGCATCATCCGCGCAGGGCTGGTCAGCTACCTTCAGCATGACCGTCGTGTCAGCGAACTCCCATCTGACAAGATGCAGGAAGCCGATGTCATCGTGGTGGCTGTGGACGTCACTGACGCCTCCGCCCTGGATTTGTTGCGCAGTCTGAACGACTCTCCCGATGCGCGCTTTGTGATGGTGACAGGCCAGCAGTGGCAGGCCGACATCACGGCGGCGGTCGACTGTGGAGTCCGCGCCGTGCTGTGGCGCGACGCCTTCACTCCGGCCATCTTCATCCGTACCCTGCTCACCATCGCAGGCGGCGGCGGAAACTTTCCGCACACCCTCCAAGGCGCCTTGATGGAACAGGTCCGCTGGACCCAACGGGAAGTTCTCGCCCCGCGAGGCCTGACCGCGTCCGGAGTGAGCCCTCGCGAAGTGGACGTACTGCGCCTGATCGCCGAAGGCAAGGAATACTCCGAGATCGCATCAAAACTCGCCTATTCCGAACGTACCGTCAAGTACACGCTTTACGGCCTGATGAAGCGCCTACAGCTGAACAACCGAGCCCACGCCGTCTCATACGCCATACGTGCCGGCATAATCTGAGCGGAAAAAAATCAAAGATCAGAGTCGCCCTTCGGTGGCAAGTTGGATTTCGGTGTGGAGCCTCCGCAGGAGCGTCCCGGCTTTCGCCGGCCTGACCACATCCTCTAGAACCTGTTCTATCTGAGTACCCTGGAAGGTAGGCGGGGAGCTGCCGCCGCCTTCCGAGATGGTGAGCAGGGCGCGCATGAAGGCGAACCGGGTGAAAGCGCCACAGCACGGCGCGGACTCCACAGTCGATCGCTGTCGAGGGGCCTTCCCCCGTGAAGGTGAGCACGCGGTTATTGATCACGTGGCGAGCGTGAGTTCAGCGGCGTGGTGTCGGTGTTCGCACTCATTGCGGCTGAGGTGGCCGTGGGCCAAGTGTCGGCGGTGGGTCTTGTAGCGGGTCAGCCAGGCGAAGGAGTCCTGCGGCAGGTATAGGAGTCGCCGCGCCTTGCCCGTTGCCCCTGCCCGCCCGGCCTGGCCCAGCCGGGCCACAGCCCACACCGCGATCTTCGATTTCATTGAGGGACCCCGTTGCCCAATTGCTTATGCGGCGAGGTCGAGGGCGGCGAGGTGTGATGTTCGAGTGGGGGCGAGGGGCTGTCCAGTCCACCAGGCGTCGAGTCGGAGCAGGTTGACGGCGGTGGCCATGAGGATGTGTGCGAGAGCGGTCTTCCGTAGTCCTGTGTAGCGGGTTCTGCGGGTGCCGGCGGCTGTGACCGCCTGGTGGATTGTGCCTTCGACGCCGGAGCGGATCGCGTAGACGGCCTTCCATTCCTCAGTGCTCTGCTCGGCTCGGACACGTTCGAGGACGGCGTCTTGATCTTGTGGGCGGACGGTGAGCTGCCGGCCGTAGCGTGTCGAGTTGGTGCACTGCCCGCGGGAGGGGCAGGGCGCGCAGGTCTCGGTGGCGAAGCGGATGCGGATCGCAGGTCGCTGGTTGTTGTCGAGTCCCTCGGTCCAGTAGCGGCTGTGGGCGCCGGCGGGGCAGATTGCCCGGCGAGCGTCCCAGTCGATGGTGAAGGACGCCTTGCCGTAGCCGGTTCCTTGGACGGTGCGGCGGGTCATGGGCCGGACCGGGCCGATAGCGCGGACACCTCGCTGGCTTGGCGCTGTGAGCAGGAGTTCCGCGGAGATGTAGCCGGCGTCCATCAGGTGTTCGCCCGGCAGCAGGCCCTTGGTCTCGAGCTGGTCGTGGATTTCGTCGACGACCATGGGGTCGCCGACCGTGGCGTCCGTGGTCACCACATGGGTGATCAGGTGCGGTCGGCCGGTCTCCCTGGCGTCGCAGGTCTCGGTGAAGTGGACTTTGTAGCCGTCCCAGGCCGAGCCGCGCTTGACGGCATTACGGGAGTCGGGGTCGTAGGGCGAGGTGATCCGTGCTCTGCTGGGCGGGAGCTCGTCCTTCCCCCGCCAGGCCACCTCCTGCACTCCGTCCGTGATCGTGCGCTGGAACTGCTGGAGCCATACGGTCCGCAGGATGCCGACGGCCGGGATCTGCCGCAGCCAGGCCGGGGCACTGGCCGCGAAGGTCGCTTCGAGGAACTGGTAGCCGTCGGCCGCGATGCGCCAGGTCAGTTGGGTTCGCTCGTTTTCGTCGCTGGGCAGTCGGTAGGAATCGACCCGGGCTCCGTACCTTTCTTGCCAGCCTTGGGGCATCCAGGAGGTGAGCCACTGGGGTGTCGCGACGGCAACGGCCTCCAGGGCGGCCCGCAGGGTCTCGCCGACGAACTCCAGGCAGTTGAGATCCCTCACCGCGGCGAGGATGTGGGTGGAGTCCGTGCGCTGCCGGCCCCGGCCTGACACGAGTCCCAGCTCGTTGAGCCGTTTCAGCAGCAGGTCCAGGATCTTCTCTTCCAGCCCGTGGGCCAGGAGCCGGTCGCGGAAGCCCGTCAGTACGGTGAAGTCGAAGGCGGGGTCGGCCAGTTCGAGGCCGAGCAAGTACTTCCAGTCGATTCTCGCTCGTACTGCGTGGGCGGCCTGGCGGTCCGTCAGGTTCTCCGCGAACTGCAGCACACTGACCAACGCCAGCTGCCCCGGAGCAACACCAGGACGACCACGCACGCCGAAGGCGGACCTGAAGATCTCGTCGTCGAACAGCGGACCAAGCGCGTCCCGCACCCGCATCGCCAGACAGCCCTTTGGGAACGCAGCCCATGCCACCAGCCGCGTCCCCTCAGGAACCTCCCGACCGGCGCCCGCCCGCATCGACACCCGACCCTCCGCCCCAAGATCGAATCACAGGCTTGCTGCCCAAGCCCCACCTCAGGGTCCACCCCTCGACCACCCGCCAAGACGGAGATCAAAAGCATTCACCCAATTGGGCAACGGGGTCATTGAGGGCTGGTACAACCTGCACCGTCTGCACCGCAGCCTCGGCTACCGCAGTCCCGCCGAATACGAGACTGCACCCGCAGCCTGACCACCACACCGATGGTGTCCGTCAAAGCGGAACAAGCTCAGCCCCGCCCCTCGCCTGGAACCGACGCCCCTCAAGCCTCGCCACCCACGGTCTGGCCAACTCCCCGACCAACGACGACAGATGAGCTGTCGAGATCCCCGTGAACAACGGATGCGTCAGCACCGAACGGTCAGCCATACCCCTCACCAGCAGAGCATGCCCAACCGCTATCACGCACCAACTCGTTGGTTGCCGACCACCACCGCTACGGCGTGAAGCGGCTGTGCACCATCCTGGGCATCGCCCGCTCCAGCTTCTACTACTGGCGCCGGACGGCCGTCGCCGCCCGGCAGGCGGCCGACGCTCGGCTCGCCGCCCGGATACGGGCCGTGCACCGCGAGGCGGACGGCACCTCCGGGTCAAGGCCCTGAGGGACTTCGCCCCCTCCTTACGCCGCACGCCGACGGACTCACGCGCTGGATCACCCAAGTCCGAACAGTCGACCTGCCCCATCTACCTGCCTTCACCCGGGCCTGAACCGGGACATCGACGCCGTAATCGCCGGGCTCACGCTTCCGTACAGCAACGTCCCCGCCGACGGCGTGAACACCAAGACCAAACGGATCGCACGCCAGATGCACGGACGAGCAGCTTTCACCGTGCTTCAGCACCGCATCTTCCTCGGATAGCGGCCCTCAGTCACCACCGAAAGCGAGACAGGGCCGCTCTTTTGCCAGACCCGAAAAGTCCGGAACGGCACCGCTAATCGTGCTTGCTCCAAGGCCAGCCCGTCACAGTGGGAGCGTTATACCGAGTTCCTGCATGGCGCTGGAGGGCGGGCCGCCTTCGGAGCGTTCCGTCTTGTATCCCTTGACGCGGGGCTCGAGGGTGCGGGGGTCGACCGCTTCGGCGGGGGCGCTTTTGGCGTATAGGCCCTCGGGCTGGCTGTCGCGATCGTGGGGCAGGAGCCAGAAGACTCGGCGGCGGAACGTGCCGGAGGCGCGGGAGGGTTTGGCGGTGGAGCCTAGGAGGGAGTAGCCGACCATGCGGCCGTCGCGGTGGTAGGGGGGCTTTCCGTTGCGGGTGGGGAGCCGGTCCAGGCTCTGGCGGACGTAGTCGATGTGGTCGATGTCCTCCAGCCACACCATGCCAGCTTCGTGGCTGATCTCGTCCTCGGTAATCAGGGAGCTCATGCGTGGTCTCTCTCCTCGTCGGTGAGCATTCCGATACCGGGGTAGTGCTTGCGCTGGTTGGACGGGATCATCTTCTTCGGCGAGGCCAGGCCTATGAGTTCCCGGGTGCGGGCAGCGAACGCACGCGAGGATATGGCTGGCGCCCCTTCATTCTGGCACCAGGCCCGGTAGGCGGAGTACAGGGCCGTCTGTTCCGCTCGCAGCTCCGTGTCGAGGCGGCAGCACTCGTCGTAGAAGCGGCCGGTGTGGTCCTCGGTCTCCGCGTATGCGCTGGTGGCGATCCCGACACGTTCAGGGCCGGTCAGATCGCGGTCGCCGGCCAGGTAGCGGCGGGCGCCGTCGACGAGCCAGGTCAGGATGCCGGGGCCTTCTTCGGTGACGAGGATGTCCGCCAGATTGTTGATCTTGCGGTGGTCGGGTACGACCCGCTCGAACGGGATCAGCCGTATGCGGCGCCAGAAGGCGAAGCCTCCGGTGCCGACCTCGGGGCGATGGTTGCCCAGCAGCCACAGTTTGTGGGTGGGGTTGAAGCCGAAGAAGTCCTGCCGCATGCGGCGGGCCTTGATGCGGTCGCCGCCGGTCAGCAGCTTGACGCGGCCCTCGTCGAACTTGTCCCCTGGCTTGACCTCGGAACAGACGATGACGCGTCGGCCATGCAGTTCGGCCAGGTCGGTCGGGTGGCCCTCGTAGGGGCGGGCCATGAGGAAGCCGGGCGGGGCGGCGTCCGCGTAGTCGCCCAGGAGCTTCACCAGTACGTCCAGGAGGACGGATTTGCCGTTCTTGCCTGAGCCGAAGAGGAAGGGCAGGACCTGGCCGCCGACGTCGCCGGTGACGGAGTAGCCCAGCAACAGTTGCAGGTAGGCGATCATCTGCCGGTCTTCGGCGTCGGCGCCGAAGGTATCGGTCAGGAATCGTTCCCAGCGCGGGATGGGCATGTTTTGCGGGCCGACGGCTGTGGAGCGGGAGTGGAAGTCCTTCTTGGGGTCGGGGACTTCGATCAGGCCGGTGCGCAGGTCGACGATCCCGTCGGGGGTGCACAGGGCGTACGGGTCGGCGTCCAGGAGAGCGGCGCTGAGAACCATGCCGGGGGCGGACTTGGCCTGGGCGAGCATCGCGTTCATGCCCGTGGTGGACAGCGCACGGCGACGATGTGACTGCAGGGCCTGGGCCGTGAACACGCCGCGGGGGTCGTGGACAGCGATGGCCTCGGCGAGGTCGCCAGCTGCCCAAAGCACGGTGTCGTCTTCGTCGATCTGCCAGCGGGTGGTGTCCCACCGGTACCAGCCCAGTCCGGGGACGTGCCGGTAGTCGTTGGCATACAGCTTGACGAACAGTTTGGCGTTGCCGCGGTCGGTGAGGGTGTCGGGCAGGAGCCCGCCAGCGGTCGCTTCTCCGGCGCCCGCGCGGGAGGTATCGGCTTTGGTCGGCAGGGCCACCTTGGTGGGTGGTGCGAGACGACCCTGGTCGCGGATCCGAGCGGCAACGGCTTCAGGGTCGAACTCGAAGAGGGCCTCGATCTTGTTGCCGTGCGACATCATCGCGGCTCCCTTCGCGCATGGAGGGGGTGCTGGCGGCCTGCAGTCATACCGCTGCGGATGATCTGGGCGGCGCGGCGCTCCTGGCCCGGGCGGGCGGCAGCCGCGGCCTGAGTGAGGGCGAGCTCGGCTTCTTCCTCGCCAAGGCGGCCTGCGGCGACGAGGCCGCCGAGGGTGTAGGCGGCGCGGTTGAGCGTGTCGGAGAACCCTGCGCCTTCGGTGACTTGGCCGCAGGCCTCGACGGGGGCGAGGACAGAGGTGAGCATGCGTTGGATGCGGCTGCGGCCGCCGCCCGCGGCGAGCACAGCCTGCTGGGCGCGCGGCGGGACCGATCGCGGGGCGGGGATGCCTGGTGCGGGCAGGTGCCCAGTACGTTCGAGTTCCTGCGCGAGCCAGATAGGCAGGGCGGCCGGTTCGCGGACGCTGTCGACTGGGACGTAGCTGCCGTCACGGGTGGTGGTGCCGGGGGCGACGATATAGCCGCCGTGTGCGCGGACGTCGACCTGCCAGGCCAGCGCAGTGCCCTGGCTGGAGCCAGCAGAGCAGCGCCAGCGCCGGTTGTCTGCTGTCCGATACCAGACATGCAAGCCGCCTGAGGGCGTCCGGACGCGCAGCGTGGTGTTGTCTTCTGCGGGGCTGCGCTGGCCGCGCAGAGCGGCCAGGATGGCGAGGGTGTGGAAGCCGTTGGCCAGGCCAGTGAGATCGATGTCGTCGTCGATCGGGATACCGGGCAGAATCCGGTCCCGAGTGGGCGGCAGGGTGGAGTGGGCATCAATGTCGATGACGACCAGGCCGGCTGGACCGCAGGCAATACCGACGCCGAACTCCGGGTGGGCGTTCCACCACTGGGTGATATGACGATGGTCGAGGGTGGCGGCGTGGAACCCGTGGCACCAGCGTCCTGCGGGCAGGCAGGGGCACTCGGCTGGCGGATGCGAAGTCGTGCGGCACTGAGCGCAGTTGGCAGCCGGCGTCTTACGGCCGGCGGCCAGCGGGTGCACGGGCCAGCCGCGGCGCGCGCACCAGCTGGCGGTTGCCAGGGAGAGAGCGACTGAAGACTCGGGGCCGGGATGCCCCGAGTCGCTGCCAGAAACGCGCAGGTCAGCATGCATGAACACCCCCCATCAGCGACCGGAGCGACTCACTGAGGACCAGAGGCCACTGGGGCATCGAGAACCTCCTGCACCACGTACGTGAGCGAACCTTCCGCGAGTTCGACTCCAAGGTCCATACCGGCGCCCTGTCCCGCACCATGGCCAGCCTGCGCAACCTCGCTATCAGCGCCTTCCACCGGAACGGCAAGACCCCATCGCTCCACCGCCCGGTTTCCGTCGAGACTGAGGACGTCTCCCTCCTCGGCGGTCCTCAAGAGTAGTTGCGCTGCCGCCGTGCTGAGCCAGCGGAGGACCTGGCGCGGGTCTGTCGAAGCCGACACACCGCCCTCACAGTGAGTCAGACGGACAATTACGGGGTTCCGCGATGCGACATGCTTGGTCAGGGCCTGCGAGAGCGGGGCATCGATCTCGGCCGGGACGTTGATGTCGATCCGTACGATGTCACGGGCCACAGCGACATCGAGGAGTCGGGTGACCTTGAACCGTGCGCGCGCGTGCCGGCTGATGTTGACCCTGGCGATGTCTGCCTCCGACTGGTTCTTGAGGTAGAAGCGCCCGGCGACGTGTCGGCCGACCGGCGATGGGGGAGTCTCCGGGCCGGCTACCTGGTGAGCGCCATGGGCACCAATGCCCAGCGCGCGGTCGGCTGTCGACACGTGACTCCTTTTTGAAAGTCCCCCGTCACTATGGAGCAACTCTCGTTCCGCAGCGTGGGTCTCCCGGCATCGCTTGACCTTCGGAATCACCAGCGGCTCCGTAGGGCAGACGGTGACGTCACGGCGCGTGTGCCGCTGGAGGCGCACCGAGCGGAGCTTGGGTCGGAACCGCAGCGACGTCGCGTGCGGCTTCTGTGGGGCGTGGAGAAACAGGTAGGGAGAACAGGCCATGGGGAACAGATCGCGAGTGAACTGGGCACAGCCGGTGAGCGGCCACGGACTGCACTGCCCCCGTATGGCCGCAGCATGGCTGCGCCCACAATCTAGGAAGCCCACTGCGGCCGAGACAGTCACAGCGCACCACTCTGCCCGTGACGACAGCGGATCCTGCACCTCGGACCAAGAGCCTGGCCGGCAGGCGCCGTCCGCCTCGGCCGCCGGAACCCGGCGATCGCGATCACCGGGCCTCTACAGTGGCGTGCCATGACCTCAGACAACGCCCGCAATGGCGCCGATGCCTCCCAACTGGGCAAACTGCGTGAGCTGCTGGCGACGGGCAGACCGGCCAGAATACGCAAGGCCATCGGGGAACTCGTCCTGATCCAGGACGACGGTACGGCGCTCGCCCTGGCCGCCCGGTCCGAGCACGCGGCTGAGTTCCCCTCGGAGACCCTGTTACGGCTGTGGCCCAAGGCCGCCGACCCGGACGGTTTCTGCGCGGCCCTACTCGCCCCCACCCTCGCGCGCGAGAACCGGACCGCGCTGCGCCTGCGGCGGATGACCTCGCTAACCGGTCTGCGCCACCTCACCACACTCCGCGGCCTGCACATCGACCGCTGCAAGGAGATTACGGACCTCACCGAGGTCGGCGCGCTCACCGGCCTCACGGACCTCGACCTCAACGGCTGCGCGGGCGTCGAGGACCTGACGCCGGTCGGCCGCCTCACCAAGCTGACCCGGCTCAACCTGCACCGCTGCCGGGCCGTATCGGACACCGCGCCGCTGCTGACGCTCGGACGGCTGCGGGAGCTGGACCTCAGCATGACCAGGGTGCGGTCCGCCGACGGATTCGGCAGAGCGTTCCCCGCGCTGGAGACACTATCGCTGCGCGGCTGCCGCTCCTTCAAGGACGCCGCACACCTGTCCGGGCTACCCCGGCTCACCCACTTGGATCTCGGCTGGACCGGGATCCGTGACCTGACCAGCCTGCGTGACGTCCCCGCCGTGACCCGCCTGGACCTGCGCAGTTGCAGCCGCCTGCGGGACCTGACCGGTATCGACGCCATGCCCGGCCTGACCGAACTGATCCTGCACGACTGCCCCCGCCTGGAGACCCTCCGCGGACTCGGCACTCACCCCCGCCTGGACCACCTCGGGATCGTGGGCTGCCCCCAACTGGCAGACCTGCGCGCAGTATCCGCGCTGACCCGGTTGAAAAAGCTGTCCGTCGAGGGGTCCGAGCAGCTCACCTCCCTGCGCGGAGTCGAAGCACTCCGCGCCCTGACGTGGGTCTGGCTCGCCGACTGCCCCGCCCTGCGGGACTTCTCCGCGCTCACCCACCTGCCTTGCCTGCCCCAGCTCGGCCTGCGGAAGCTCGGGCAGCTCCGCGACCTCTCGCCGTTCGCGGCTGTCTCCGGCCTGGAGTCCCTGCGTGTGGCTGACTGCGGCGGTGTGGTCACCCTGCAGGGCCTCGAACGTCAGGACCACCTGGCCGACCTGTCCGTCTTCGGCTGCCGCACGCTGCGCAGCCCCGGCCGGCTCGGTGAGCTGCCCGCCCTGAGCAAGGTGTGGATCCAGGACTGCCCTTCGCTGACCGGCCTCGACGGCCTCGGCGACCTGCCCGCACTGCGCCAACTCCACGTCGTGGACTGCCCGGTGCTCGTCGACCCCGTCGGCCTCGCCGGTACGCCCGCGGACGAACTGAACTTCTCCGGGACACCGAACCTCGGTTCGCTGCACGCCCTGCAGGACCACCCCGGCCTCCGGAAACTGACACTCGCCAACTGCCCGCGCGTGACGGACATCCCGGCCGGGCCGGTCACCGAGCTCCACATCGCCGAGGTGGACTGGCGGGACCTCTCCCGCCTGGCCGACCACAAGAACCTCCGCATCCTGCACCTGCGCGCGCCCGAGCTGGAGGACATCAGCGCGCTGTCCGGCATGCCCGACCTCACCGAGGTCCACCTCGGACCTTGCGGGGCCCTGAAGGACTGCGGCCCGTTGCTCGACCTGCCATCCCTGACACAGGCCACACTCCCCCACCGCCTGTGGTGGGATGCGTACGAGGGGCGGCCCGGTCCCGTACACACCGCACTCACCGAGCGGGGAGTGACCATATCTCGCTGATGATCGCGGGCCCGAGCCACAGGGCGCACTGGCTGTGCGGCTCCCGTGAGATGACGAACGTGGGTCCGCAGACCGGAAAGCAGCAACGGCTCCAGCTTCGGGCCCCGACGAGGAACTGACGCACCAGCAGCAGAAGTCACACACCAATTAACGATCAACGACTGCTAGGTCAATGGCGGCGCTTCTTGGCCCGGTCCCGGAACCGGGGGTCCAAGGACTGCAGTTCGGCCTTAAGGGTGATCCGGTGGCGTGTGGGCTTGACGATCGCCTGGTGGTACCGGGCCACGAGGGTCAAAGGGCCGACGTCGAGCGGCTGGCCTGCTGCCGGAACGGAGCCATGAAGCGGGGGTCCTCCGCCACCTACGGGGCCAGCCGTGGGTGGCAGGTGGGACAGGACGGGTGGGCGGTGGGCATGTCCTGTTCGGTGGTCCATGCCTCCAGGTCGTGCTGGGTGGCACCGTTAAGGGAGCTAGCGGGGGGCACGTAGGCGAGTAGGGCCAGGACCTGCCGGCAGGCCAGCGCGCAGTGAATCCCCGTCCAGGGATCGGCGGTGCCGGGCGCCGTGGTGTTGCCGGCGCTGCCCAGTTCCAGGCGCAGGCAGCCCAGAGACAGATCGAGTTCGAACGCCAGCAGTGGGCCGATCACCGAGACGGGTCCCTCGACGAACCAGGGCAGCAGTGGCACCGAGTCACGCGCGTACGCCTGGGACAGCCGCTCCGTCTGTTCCCCGGCGATGTCGTGGGGGCCTGCTCGGACCCTCCCATGACCAGGGTTCCCGTCCCGGCCTTCGCTCAGGGCATCGGCCAGTCCTGACAGGTGGGGTGTGGGGGCCGTGCGGGGCCACCCGGGCGGTCGCCAGTCGGTCCAGGGTCTGCCCTGCGTGAGATTCACCCAGGTGGTGGCGCCGAGTCTGGCCAGCGCCTCTGCCGCGGGCCTGCCCGTGGGGGCGGAGCCACCCTCCTCCAGCAGTCCGCGGAGATGGAGGAGTGCCAGCACCCGGTTGACCAGCGCGGCTTCGCGGCCGACCGCCGCCGCAAGTCCACAGCGTGGGTCCCGTCCATCAGGGGGAGCAGAAGCGGCAGCAGGGGTCCGGGTCGCCGGGCCCCGCAGGACCTCTCGTTCGGGCCCGCCGTCGAACTGGGTACCGTCCGGCAGGCTCAGGAACCGGATGCCGTGACGCAGCCGGGGCAGGTGCGGTGGGGCGGGCAGCGGGGCGCGACTCAGGTGGTGGGCCGCAATGCGGGCGCCCACGGACAGGGTCGGGCGCTTCATCGGATACCTCCGAGGAAACCCCGGCCTTCAGGTCGGGGAGGAATCGGACTCCTGCGGAGCGGGGCAGGGAGCCGGGATTCGCTGCCAGGGCGAATCGCGGTGCTCTGACCCGCAGGTTTGGTCCTGTCCAGTAGTGGCGCTAGTTTGCGGGCGGTGACCGCAAACCATGTGAAGCGGGCGTTCAAGTACCGT
>NZ_JBEXCW010000147.1:0-12634 GCF_040605435.1 Streptomyces sp. NPDC005574 | reverse complement strand
GTCCCCCCGGCCATCGAGGCCATCATGAGCTCGCCGAGCTGCCGGGTGCAGGGCTTCCTCGCGGCCGGGCACGTGTGCAGCGTGATGGGCGTGGGGGAGTACCCGGAACTGGCCGAACGCTTCCGGGTGCCCATCGTCGTCACCGGTTTCGAGCCGCTGGACATCCTCGAAGGGGTGCGCCGCACCGTCCGCCAGCTGGAGCGCGGTGAGCACACCGTCGACAACGCCTACGCCCGGGCCGTGCGCCCGGAGGGCAACCCGGCCGCCCGCGCGATGCTGGAGGACGTCTTCGAGGTCACCGACCGTGCCTGGCGGGGTATCGGCGTGATCCCCGACAGCGGCTGGCGGCTGGCTGAGAAGTACCGCGACCACGACGCCGAACACCGCTTCTCGGTCGACGGCATCCAGACCCGCGAACCGGCCGAGTGCCGCAGCGGCGAGGTCCTCCAGGGGCTCCTCAAGCCGCACGAGTGCGAGGCGTTCGGCACGCTCTGCACCCCCCGCAACCCCCTCGGAGCCACCATGGTCTCCAGCGAGGGCGCCTGCGCCGCCTACTACCTCTACCGGCGTCTCGACCTCACCACCGCGCCCCGGGAGGCGAGCCCCGTTGTCTGACATCACCGAACTCCGCGGCCCCGCGCTCGACATCGAGGGTCCGACCTGTCCCGCACCGCTGCGCGACCGGCCCCGCGTGGTCATGGGCCACGGCGGCGGAGGGGCGCTCTCCGCCGAACTGGTGCAGCAGATCTTCGCGCCCGCGTTCGGGGGCGAGGTGCTCGCCCAGATGGGTGATGCCGCCGCGGTCACCCTGGGCGGTGCCCGGCTCGCGTTCTCCACCGACTCCTTCGTGGTGCGGCCGCTGTTCTTCCCCGGCGGCAGCATCGGCGACCTCGCCGTCAACGGCACCGTCAACGACCTCGCCATGAGCGGCGCCCGGGCCGCCTACCTGTCCTGCGGGTTCATCCTGGAGGAGGGCGTGGAACTCGACGTCGTCTCCCGGGTGGCGGAGGCGCTGGGCACGGCGGCGCGCGCCGCGGGCGTCGAGGTGGCCACCGGCGACACCAAGGTGGTGGAGTCGGGCCACGGGGACGGGATCTTCATCAACACGGCCGGCATCGGCCTGATCCCGGCGGGCGTCGACCTGCGGCCGGGCCGGGTCGTCCCCGGTGACGTGGTGATCGTCAGCGGCGCCGTCGGCGTCCACGGGGTGGCGATCATGAGCGTCCGCGAGGGACTGGAATTCGGGGTGGAGATCGAGAGCGACTGCGCGGCGCTGGGCTCCCTGGTCGACGCCATGCTCGCCGTCACCCCGGACCTGCACGTGCTGCGCGACCCCACGCGGGGCGGGCTGGCCGCCGCGCTGAACGAGATCGCGGCGGCGTCCGGCGCGGGGGTCGTGATCCGCGAGCGGGACGTCCCCGTCCCGGCGGCGGTGGCCAACGCCTGCGCCATCCTGGGGCTCGACCCCATGTACGTCGCCAACGAGGGCAAGCTGGTGGCCTTCGTGCCGCGCGAGCACGCCGACGCGGTGCTGGCGGCGATGCGCAGCCATCCGCTGGGAGCGGACTCCGCGATCATCGGCGAGGCCGTGGCGGACCATCCAGGCATGGTGGTGGCCCGTACCGGGCTCGGCGGCACGCGCGTGGTGGACCTGCCGCTCGGGGAGCAACTCCCGCGCATCTGCTGACCATCCGCTGATACCGGAGGCTCCGGCCGGCGGCGGGTCCGCCGGCCGGAGAGGCGCCGGAGATCAGGAGCGGCGAAGGGGCCTGGGCGGCCCGCCGGGCGCGGCGGCCGGACGGGCCCCTGTCTGTGCGTGACGTCGGCCTCGCCTGTCCGGGCGGGGGGCGTGGTGGGTGACGGTCGACGTCGGCTGTCCGGCGGGACAGGGGGTGTGTGGGACGGTCCGTGTCGCCTGCCCGGGCCGACCGCCCCGCGTCGCCCGCCCGGGCGGAGGGCCGGAGTGGATGACAGGCGGCGCCGTCCGTTTCGGGCGGGGCCCGTGGGTGACGGTCGGCGTCGCCTGTCCGGGCGGGGGTCGGCCCGTGGGTGACCTTCGGCGTCGCCCGCCCGGCCGGGGTCGTCCGCTGCGGGCTAGCCGGCCCGGCGGCCGGACGGTGTGTCCTTGGGGTCCACGCCCGTGTACGCGGAGGCGTCCTTGGTGCCGGCCGGACGCTGGGAACGCCCTTCGCGGCCGGTCTTCGTCCTGCCCTCCTCGCCCTGCTCGGCGTACTCCTCACCGCTCTTGCCGGTGCTCTCGACCGTGTCGCCGGGCACGCCCTTGCGCTCCTGCGCGGACTTCGTCCGGCCGGGGCCCGGTTCGCCGGCGTGTTCGTCCGCGTGGAAGGAACGGTGGGCGCTGGGGTTGTCCTGCTGACGCGTCTCGTCCACGTCGGGCGACCAGCCGTGCTGTCCTTCACCGTGATGACGGCTCGGGCCCTCGCCGTGCGACGGCTCGGACGGATGTGGTTTCTTCGCCATGGACCGACCTGCCTGTTCCCCTTGCGTGGGAGACACGAGGGTCGCGCCTCCGCGATACGGCAATTGTCCCACTTTGGCCGGAGTGGGGCATGTGTGTTCACGCCATATGGGTTACCATCCTGTGCGCCCCGGCCATGGAGGCCCGCGCTATGTGGGCGGACGGCATGGGCACCAGTTCAGAGGGCCTGCTCGGTCCAGATCGTCTTGCCCGGAGCCGTGTACCGGACGCCCCAGGCCCGGGCCAGCTGCGCGGTGATGAACAGCCCGCGGCCGCCCTCGTCGATGCCGGCCGCGTGCCGCAGGAGCGGTACGTCCGAGCCGGCGTCCCGCACCTCGCAGGTCAGCGTCCGGTCGAGGATCAGCCGGAGTTCCAGCGGTGGGCTGCCGTAGCGGACCGCGTTGGTGACGAGTTCGCTGACGATGAGCCGGGTGTTGAAGGCCGTCTCGTCGTCCACGTCCCACTTGGCGAGCTGATGGCCGGTGCGCTGCCGGGCGACCGCCACGGCCGCGGGGTCCCGGTCGAGGGGCCAGGCGACGAACCGGTCGGCGGAGAAGGCCCGGGTACGGGCGACGATCACCGCCGCGTCACCCGCCCCGAGCCCCGCCGGGAGGGCGTAGACCAGGGCGTCGCAGAGCTCCTGCAACGGGCGGTCGCGCAGGTCGGGCGTCGAGTGCAGCGGTCCCGAGGACTCGGCGAGGTAGGCGGTGAGGACCGGGTCGCTGGTGAACACCAGGACGCTGCCGTCCGGCACCTCGACGTCCGCGGTGGCGAAGGGGGCGCCCTCCTCCGTGCCCAGCCGGGGCCCGCCCGGGGCGGCGGGGAGAGCGACCGTGTGGTCGGGGCGGACCAGGACGGGGCCCAGATGACCGGCCGTCGCCATGGTGAACCTGCCGGTCACCGGGTCGTGGACGGCGTACACGCAGTCCGCGGTCAGCATCTCGCGCCGCAGCGGATCGCCGAGCGGCAGGTGCCCGCGCTCGGCGGCGAGGTGCCCCGCCGTGCCGTGCAGCCGGGCGAGCAGTTCGTCGGGCGGGAGTTCGAACGCCGCCAGTGAGCGGACGACGGTCCGCAGCTGCCCCATGGTCGCGGCCGCGTTCAGCCCTCTCCCCGACACCTTGCCGACGACCAGTGCGGTGCGGGCGCCCGACAGGGGGATGGTGTCGTACCAGGCGCCCGGATCGGCGCCGGTGACGGACAGGTACGCGGTCTCCAGCGACGCGTGGCTCACCGCGCGGCGCGGCAGCAGTTGCCGCTGGACCGTGGCGGCCACGGTGTGCTCCCGCGTGTAGCGCCGGGCGTTGTCGACGCACAGCGCCGTGTGCGAGGCCAGCTCGGTCGCGAGTTCCCGGTCGGCCTCGTCGAAGGGTGCCGAATCTCCGGTGCGGTACAGACTCACGATGCCGAGGGCCGCGTCGCGCAGTGCCAGGGGCACCACCAGCAGGGAGTGCGCCCGCGCCGCACGGATCGCCTCCGCGACCGGGGGGTCGGCGGACAGCCACGGGGTGTCCGGACGCAGCGGCACCACCCGGGGCCGCAGGTCGGCCAGGGCCTGGGTGAACGGCGTCGGGGCGGGCAGGCGGCGGACCTGGCCCACAGGATGCGCCTGCGCCGGCCGGGTCTGGCGGCTGCGGAAGGCGGTACGCATCACCGGCATGCCCGCGGGTGGCGGTGCCGTTGGTGGTTCGTCGCCGCGGATCACGCCGTCCACCACCTCCACGACCGCGAGGTCGGCGAACCCGGGGACGACCGCGTCGACGAGTTCCTCACCGGTCACGGCCGGGTCCAGGGTGCGGCCCACCCGGGCGCGTACGACGTCCAGCACCACGGTCCGGGCCCGGGCCCGCTCCCGCTCGGTGACGTCGACCGAGGTGAGGGCCACGCCCAGCACCGACCCGTCCGGGCCCTGCAGACGCAGCGCGGTGATCTCGAACTGGCGCTGGGGCGGCGACTCCGCCTCGATGTGGGCCCGCACGACGCGCTGCAGCAGGGGGACGCCGGTGGCCAGCACCTCACCGAGGAGCCCCTCCACGTCCTCCTCGACCATGGCGTAGGCGTCCCGGGCCCGCTGCCCCGCCAGATCCTCCGGGAACATGCCCCGCATGGCGGGGGTGGTGGTGTTGATCCGCACCACCCGCAGATCGGTGTCGAGCAGGTGGAGCCCGATCGGCGACTGCGTGAAGAGCGCCTCCAGCATCGAGACCGCCGTCTGGGCGACGTGCCGGCCGGGATCGCCGTGGGCCACGGGGATACCTCCGAGCTCGGTCCTGTGCGTGCTCCGGTGCGCGGCTGCCGCAAAACCGGGCGCGCCTCCAGGGTGCTCCGCGGCCGTCCCGTCCGCACCCGGAAAGGTGCCCGCGCACACCGGGCGGCGGAACCCGCGCGTCGGCACCAGCGACGGAGGACAGGACAGAACCGGACCGGGCGGCACCCCCGTCCGCAGTCGCTGACCTGCGTGGTGCCGCCCCGGGAACGGCGACAACCGGACCGATGCCTCCCGCGGCGCGCGAGGGCGCCGGAACACTGGGATGCTGAGGGAGGAGCGCTGCCCATGATGTGACGAGCAGTGGTGGTGAGCGCCATGGCTGGATTCGAGAAGAACGATCCCGGATGCACGGCACCGAGCGCGGATCCGCAGGGGGATCCGTTTCTGCGGACCCGGTTCGCCGTTCCGGCCAGGCCGGTCACGTTCCTGCGGCGGGCGCGCCTGGTCAAACACCTGGACCAGGCTCTCCAGACACCGCTGACCATGGTCAACGGAGCCGCGGGCGCGGGCAAGACCCTGCTGGTCGCCGACTGGGCCGGCGGACGCAACCGGTCCGTCGCCTGGCTCACCAGCGACGTCGTCGACCAGGGCTGCGGAATGTTCTGGGCCTACCTGCTCCAGGCCCTGCGCGTCTCCGGTGTGCCGCTGCCGCCTGAGGTCGACTTCCCCGCGGACGCCGGCCACGTGGACCACGCCCTCCTCGCCCGGCTCGCCGCCGACCTGAGCGCGCGGGAGCGGCCTGTGATCGTGGTGCTCGACGAGTACGACCGGGTCACCGACCCGCAGATCGCGGAGCAGCTGGGCTTCGTGCTGCGCAACGCGGGACGCGGTATGCGCCTGATCCTCGTCACCCGCACGGAGCCGCTGCTTCCGCTGCACCGGTACCGGGCAGCCGGCGACCTCACCGAGATCAGGGACGCGGAGCTGGCGTTCACCGCGGAGGAGGCGGCCGCGCTCCTGGACCTGCACGGCCTGTCCCTGCCGGTGTCCGACGCGCGCGCCCTGGTGGAGCGCACCCGGGGGTGGGCCGCGGGGCTGCGGCTGTGCGCCCTGGCCGCCCGCGAGCGCCCCGACCCGCAGCGGTACCTCAAGGAGTTCGAGGCCGACCGCACCACTGTCGCCGACTTCCTGCTGGCCGAGGTGCTCCGGCGGCAGACCCCCGAGACGCAGGACCTCCTGCTGCGGGTCAGCGTCCTGGACCGGTTCTGCCCCGAGCTGGCGAACGTGCTGACGGAGCGCACCGACGCCGAGCCCATCCTGGCCGCCCTGCACCGCGAGAACGCATTCGTCGAGGACCTCGGGCACGCCTGGTGCCGTCTGCACCCGCTGTTCGCGGAGATCCTCCGGGCACACCTGCGTGAGCGTTCCCCGGGTCTCGAACCCGAACTGCATCTGCGGGCCGCCCGGTGGCTGCGCCGCTCCGGCTCCCTCACCGAGAGCCTCGGGCACGGCGCGGCCGCGGGCGACTGGGAGTTCACCGCGGACGCCCTCGTCGACGACCTGGCCATCGGGCAGCTCTTCACCGGCCTGCGCAGCGACGACCTGGCCGAGCTGTTCTCCCGGATGGGCCCCGAGGCCAGGGGGCCCGCCACGGACCTGGTGCGGGCGGCCCGTGAGCTGTCCCACTGCGAACTCGACCGCGGCCTGACCCATCTGCGTCACGCGGAGCGCGGTCTGGCGGAGGAACCGGACCCGGCGCAGGACGCGGACGGGCTCGCCGCGGCCCGCCTCAGCTGCGCCCTGCTCGAAGCGCTGGCGGGCAGGCTGACCGGCTCACCCGGACGAGCGGAGCTCGCGGCGGAGTCGGCCGGCAGACTGTGGGACCAGGTGCCGGCGCACCTGCTCGACAGGCATCCCGAACTCACCGCCCTCCTGCTGACCCACCTGGGTTCCACCCGGCTGTGGGCCGGACGGTTCGAGGACGCGCGGGCCGTCCTGGCCACGGTGGCAGAGGGTTCCGGCGGGGCCGCCACGGCGCTTCCGCGTGAGGACTCCCTGGGCCGCCTGGCACTGATCGACTACCTGAACGGCTGGCTGGGCAGTGCGGAGCGCAAGGCAGTGGAGGCGCTGACCGAGACAGAGCGGTTCAGCCTGTCGCAGCCGTCCGGCTCCGGCATCGGGCGGCTGGTGCTCGCTGCCGTCGCCGTCGACCGCAACGAACTGGACCGGGCGCAGAGTCTCCTCGACGAGGCGGCCGACTCCCACCCCGCGATGCGGGACCCGGTGATGGAGGCCGGCCGGACCATCGCGACGGCGGGCCTGCTGCTGGCCCGCGGCGACACGCAGGCCGCGCTCGAACGGGTGGACACGGCCGTCACCGCCGCGGTGGCCTCCCCGTGGGCGGAAGGCCGTACGGCACTGGTCGCCTCCGCCGCGCACCTCGCCGAAGGCCGCCCGGAGACAGCCGCCAAGCTGCTGCGCGAGGTGCCCGAGGACCAGGTGGCGTGCGCCGTGGGCGCGGCGCGGGCCCGGCTGGCCGCGGGCGAGCGGGGCGCGGCGATCGACCTCCTGGACCGGGTGAACGCCGAGGGCCTCCTCGGGCCGGCGGTGACCGTCCGCGCGGCGCTGGTCAGGGCGCAGGACGCGGAGCAGAGGGGGGACTCGGTCACCTCGCGCCGGCTCGTCGCGCAGGCGCTGCGGGACGCGCGGCAGGAACGGCTGAGGCTCCCCTTCCTTGAGGCCGGGGAGTGGCTCCGGCCGCTCATGGACACGGAGCCGCTGCGGCGGCTCGCGGAGGGCTGGCTGCTGCCCGGCGCGCCCCGGCACGGCGGGCGGCCCCGGCCCGAGGAGCTGGTGGAGAAGCGGTTCCCGCAGGTCGTGGAGGAGCTCAGCGGCCGCGAGCACGACGTGCTGGAACGGCTGGCGCAGATGATGTCGACGGAGGAGATCGCAGCCGATCTCTACGTGTCGGTGAACACGGTCAAGACGCACCTCAAGAGCGTCTACCGGAAGCTCGCGGTCAACCGGCGCAACGACGCGGTCCGCCGCGCCCGCGAACGGGGACTGCTCTGAGCACACGCACGGCCGTGACCTCGCGCCCATCCGGTGGGTGCGAGGTCACGGCAGGCGGTACGGCGGGTTCAGAGGCTCTCGGCCCGGACCCTGCCGGAGCGGGCGGCGGCTCCCAGCGCCTGGAAGTCCCGCTCGTTCTGGTCGGCGTACGCCTGGGCGAAGCCGGTGAGCGCGCGGTCGAAGCGGTCGCTTCCGCCGAGGTAGGCGGCGAGGGCGACGGGATCACCGGAACGGGCGTGGGCCCGCGCGAGACTCGCCCCGCAGAGCCCTGCGAAGAGGCGGAGCAGGCCGGGGTCCATGGTGTCGGGCCGCATGATGCCCTTCCAGTCCCGCAGTTGACGTACGTAGAAGTCCCGGCCGCGCCCGTCGAGGCCCGTGACATGGGTCCAGCCCAGGAAGATGTCGCTGGTGGTCTGGATGAGCCGCTGGCCCGCGACCACCCGGCGGCCCTGGTTGTCGTAGCGGTCCCCGCCGGTGTGGGCGGCGAGGACGGACTCCTCCGCCTCCTTGGCCTGGAGCAGGAGAGGGTCGGTGTCGTCGCGGCCGAGGAGCAGCAGGATCCAGCAGCGCGTTCCGACGCTGCCGACGCCGACCACCTTCCGGGCCATGTCGACCAGGCGGTAGTGGTGGAGCAGGTGCCGGCGCTCGGACGACAGGGTCCGCGCGTACCCGTCGACGACGGACCGCAGCTCCTTCTCCTCCGCGTCCCCGGAGGAGTCGGACAGCAGGTCGCGGAGCGGGACGATCAGCGGCGGGTCGGGTGCGATCCGCCGGCCCCCGGCCGTGACCCGGGTGAGCTTCTCGAACGCCTGGAGGTGGGTGCGCGTACGGGCCTTCGTCGTGGCCTCGACGGTACGGCGCCTGGTCTCCTTGTTCATCGAGGAGGCCAGGAGTTCGCGCATGTGGTCGGCGTCGTCCTGGGCGTACCAGATGTCCAGGGTGCGCATGCCGGCGAAGGACCGCATCCGCTCCCGGTAGGCCCGCACGCACTCGCGCACGGTGCTGTTCTGCTCCTTGACCGAGAAGCCGTTGGCGCGGCCCGCGATCGCGAAGCTGGCCGCCAGCCGCTTGACGTCCCATTCGAAGGGCCCGGGCGACGTCTCGTCGAAGTCGTTGATGTCGAAGACCAGATGGCGTTCGGGCGAGGCCAGCAACCGGAAGTTCAGCAGATGGGCGTCCCCGCACAGCTGCACGGTCAGCCCGGTGTTCGGCAGCGGGCCGAGGTCCGTCGCCATGATCGAGGCCGCGCCCCGGTAGAAGCGGAACGGCGCTTCCAGCATGCGGCCGTAGCGGATGGGCACGAGCTCGGTGAGCCGGGTGGCCGACTGCTGCTCGATCACCTCGACGGGGTCGGGCCGCTTCGGATCGGGCTCGAACCAGCCATGACAGGAACGCGACGCGCGCGTGCGCGCCTTTCTGCCGTGCGCCGCCCTCTCGGCCGGGGACAGGGACGCCGTGAACGCACTGGGTATGGTCATCGCTCGCACCTCCCGCGCCCCGGGGCACGCGGATGCGTGACCCCGGTGGTCCAGCTCAGCGCGCCGGCGGGGTCCGCGGCTCACCCGCCGGGGGTGAACCGGCGGCCGGCGCCGTCGGCCGGGCCGCGGCGCGTCGGGCGGTGCGAGCCGGCCGGACCGCGGACCCGCGAACGCGCGCGATGCCCCCGGTCCGGTCCCGTGCGCCTTCCGCGCGGTGCGCGCCGCTCAGACGGCCGGTGACGGGTACGTCGGGTACTCGACCCCGGAGACGTGCTGGACGACGCGGATGACCTGGCAGGAGTAGCCGAACTCGTTGTCGTACCAGAGGTAGAGGATCGCGTTGTCGCCGTCGACCTTGGTGGCACCGGCGTCGACGATCGAGGCGTGGCGTGAGCCCATGAAGTCGCTCGACACCGCGTCGGGGGCGGTGGTGAAGTCGATCTGGCGCTTGAGCGGCGAGGTCAGCGACACGTTGCGGAGGTACTCCAGGACGTCCTCGCGCGTGGTCTCACGGCCGAGCCGCAGGCTGAGGATCGCGATCGACACGTCGGGCACCGGGACCCGGATCGAGCTGCCGGTGATCGGCGCCTTGAGGTCGGGCAGCGCCTTGGCGACGGCGGAGGCGGCACCGGTCTCGGTGATGACCATGTTCAGCGGCGCGGAGCGGCCACGGCGGTCGGCCTTGTGGTAGTTGTCCAGCAGGTTCTGGTCGTTGGTGAACGAGTGGACCGTCTCCACATGGCCGCGCAGCACACCGTACTCGTCGGCCATCGCCTTCAGCGGCGGCACGATCGCGTTGGTGGTGCAGGAGGCGCAGGACAGGATCTGCTCGTCCGGCTTGATCGTGTCGTGGTTGACGCCGTGCACGATGTTGGGGACGTCGCCCTTGCCCGGCGCGGTCAGGACCACCTTGTCGATGCCGGGGCGCAGGTGCTGCGACAGGCCCTCGCGGTCCCGCCACCGGCCCGTGTTGTCGATGAGGATGGCGTCCTTGATGCCGTACGCCGTGTAGTCGACCTCCGACGGGTCGCCCGCGTAGATCACCTTGATCTCGTTGCCGTTGGCGACGATCGTGCCGCTCGCCTCGTCGACGGTGATCGTGCCCTGGAACTGACCGTGGATGGAGTCGCGGCGCAGCAGCGAGGCCCGCTTCACGATGTCCTGGTCGCCGCCCCGGCGCACCACGATGGCGCGCAGCCGCAGGCCGTTGCCGGAGCCCGACTTCTCGATGAGCAGGCGGGCCACGAGACGGCCGATGCGGCCGAAGCCGTAGAGGACGACGTCGCGCGGCGCGCGGCGCTCGACCCGGTCGGCGCCGGTGGCGCCGGCGACCGCCTCGGCGGTGAACTCCTCCACGGTGAGGCCGCGGTCGTCGGCCCGGTGCGTCGCCGCGAGCATGCCGATGTCGATCTGGGACGGCCCGAGATCGAGAGCGGCGAGCGCCCGCAGGAACGGCAGGGTCTCGGTGACCGAGAGCTCCTCGCCGGCGATCTGCCGGGCGAAGCGGTGGGTCTTGAGAATGCTGACCACTGACTTGTTCACCAGGGAGCGGCTGTGCAGCAGGACCGTCACGTCCCGCTCGCGGTGCAGCTTCCCGATGATCGGGATCATGGACTCCGCGATCTCCTCGCGGTGCTTCCAGTTGGTGAACGAGTCGTCGTTGACAGTCACAGAGTTATCTTTCGAGCTAGGGGGCGCTCATATGCTAACCCCATGGCCCGGACCCGGTTCGGGGGGCCTCCGGACCGGGTGCCTGCTCATGATGGAGACCCGGTTGAAGGCGTTGATGGTGACGGCGACCCAGATCACCGCGGCGATCTCGTCGTCGCCGAACACCTCGCGCGCGCCCGCGTAGGCGGAGTCCTGTGCGGCCCGGTCGGCCGGGTCGGTGGTCGCCTCGGCCAGCGCGAGCGCCGCGCGTTCCCGCTCGGAGAAGAGTTGCGTGTCGCGCCAGGCCGGCAGGACGCCCAGGCGCTGCGTCGTCTCGCCCGCCCGCAGGGCCGCTCCGGTGTGCAGGCTCAGGCAGTAGGCGCAGCCGTTGATCTGCGAGACGCGGAGGTTGATCAGCTCCACGAGCCTGCGGTCCAGGCCCGCGTCGGCCGCGGTCGCGCGTACCGCCTCGGACGTCTGGACCAGGGCGTGGTACGGCTTCGGACTCTGCTTGTCTATGTAGACCCGCCGGTCCGCTCGGCCCTGTGCGGTGTCGCTCAACCCGGTCTCCTTGTGGACGTGTGGGATGGGTGGGGGCGTGAAGGGGCGCGCCGTCCACCGCGACGCGGCCCGCGCGCCCGCCGGGACGCGGGCGTGACGCGTGTCAGTCGTCGGTGACGTTGGCCGTGATCAGCCGCAGGAGGTGCTTGGCGGCGGCGTCCTGCTCGGGGGTCAGGCCCATGGCGTCACCGATGGCGAGGGGGACCGTGGCGGCCGTGTCCCGCAGTCGCGCGCCGGCCTCGGTGAGCCGGATGGCGACCGAGCGTTCGTCGTCGGTACGGCGCTCGCGGCGCAGCAGTCCGTTCGCCTCTAGCCGCTTCAGCAGTGGCGACAGGGTGCTGGACTCCAGTTGGAGGGCGGCGCCGAGATCCCGTACGGAGATCGAGTCCTGCTCCCACAGCACGAGCATGACCAGATACTGCGGGTAGGTCAGACCGAGCGCCTCCAGCAGGGGCCGGTACCGGGCGGTGACCGCCCGGGAGGCCGCGTACAGGGCGAAGCACAGCTGGTCGTCGAGGAGCAGCGAGCCCTCGGTCGGTTCGGCGGCGGGGTTCACGGGACGGCTCCTGCTCTTCGCGCTGCTCATGGCCGCCACCACTCTAGCGTTGAGGTCCCCCCGACTCTATCGAACGCGAACAAGTTGTGCACGACTAAGTAGCGCGCTACTGTCCGGGTAGTGCCGAGGCCCGCCGGTAGATCCGGCCGGCGGCGCCCGTCCCCGGCACCCGACAACCAGGAGGTCGCCATGACCGGCAGCACCCACCCCCGCCCCGTGCTCGAACCCGCCGCGCAGTCCTTCGCCGAGGCGACCGCGAACCCGCCCTACCTGTTCGACCTGGCGCCCGCCGAGGGCCGTAAGGCGGTCGACGAGGTGCAGTCGGGTGAGATCGCGATGCCTGCGGTGGACGAGGAGTGGATCACCGTGTCGGGGGGTCCGACGGGCAGTGTGCGGGCGCGGGTGGTGCGCCCGGCCGGCGCGGAGGGTGTGCTGCCGGTGATTCTCTACATCCACGGTGCGGGCTGGGTGTTCGGCAACGCCCACACCCACGACCGTCTGGTGCGCGAACTGGCCGTCGGCGCGGGCGCGGCGGTGGTCTTCCCCGAGTACGACCTCTCCCCCGAGGCGCGCTACCCCATCGCCATCGAGCAGAACTACACCGTCGCCCGGTGGATCGTCGAACAGGGCGC
>NZ_JBEXCW010000146.1:0-12851 GCF_040605435.1 Streptomyces sp. NPDC005574 | reverse complement strand
CGCGACCTCCTCCGCCACAAAGACGCCTTCGCCGTCTACAGCATCTGACCAACCGGCACGGAACCGGACATCACACAACTACGCCGGGGCCGTGGCCTGCGTGGTGGTTGCCTTCTTTCCGCCAGGGGCGGGGGTGTTGGCGAGCGCGGAGATCGACTGAACGTAGTTCTGTGTCTCCTTGTACGGCGGTACGCCGCCGTACTTTTTGACGGCGCCTGATCCGGCGTTGTAGGCGGCCAGCATGTTGTCCTGCGCGTTACCGGGCACGTCTTTGACGTCTTTGGCGATGTCGCACAGGTATTTCGCAGCGGAGGGGATCGCGTCTGCGGGATCCCATACGTCGCGTTTTCCATCGCTGTTGCCGTCGATTCCGTGGGTTTCCCACGTGGACGGCATGAACTGCGCGACGCCCTCGGCTCCGACGGGCGAAGTTGCTTTCGGATTGAATCCCGATTCCTGCGTGAGCAGGGCGCCGAGCAGATTGGGTGTGACCTCGGGGCAGGCGTTTCCTGCGTCCTGCACCAGAGAGCGGTATTGGGACGGGATGGACAGGCTGAGCGCGGCTCCCATGACGGGGTCGTCGCCGGCCGCCTGGACGAGCGCGGCCACCACGACGGCCGCGGTCGCTCCTACGCCGATCGTGACGGCTGTAGAGCCTCTCAAGGGGGTCGTACCTCCTTCGGGCGGTCAATGTGGAGTTGTTGCAGTTCAGGTGCTGTTTGTGATCCGCCGGAGCATCTGCCGGGGATCTGCCAGGGGCCGCCGGGGATCCGCCGTGATCCGCCGGGGCGGATGCGTCCGGCGGGTCCCCGGCAGGTGTCTGGCGGATGGTCCGGCGGATGCCTGGCGGCGTCACGAACCGGATGACTTGGCGGCGCTGATGAGGTCCGCCAGCTTGTAGCCGCGCACTCCCTTGTCGTCCTTGCTCGACGGAATTTTGAGTAGGGCAGAGAGCTTGCGCCCCTGCATTGCGGGATTGGTTTCCGTGATGCCAAGCGCCGGGGCCAGTTCGCTGGTGTACATGAACTCGGAACCCTTTTCCTGCATGAGGTTGATGGCCTCTTTCAGGGGGGTTTCCGGGGATTTTTCCAGCGTTGCGCGCTGCCGGTTCTCGATGTCGTCCACGACTTCCCAGATGAATTCGTCAGGGAAGTTGAAGCCCCGGAGGAGGGTGGATGTGCCGTGGGCGAACAGAACGCCCTGGCCCTTGATGCTCGAATCGAGAAGTGCAGGGTTGATCGGAGCGATCGTCTCGAAGTAGGTGTCCCCGAGGGCGACTTTCGCCGTTCCTTCCGATGCCACGTAGAGGCACATCCGGTAGAGGAACTGGTCGCGGACCATGACGGGAATCGCATTCTGGGCCGGGCGCTGCGTCAGCATCACCACAGAGATCCCGGACTCCAGACACTTGGCGACCAGGGAACGGGCCTTTTCTGCGACCCGTGCCGCATTGTCCTTACCGGCGTTCGTTCCGTCATGGGCGAAGAAGTCTGCCGCTTCGTCAACGATGAAGAAGACCGGCCTGAACTTGGGCGCTGGTTGCCGATTCCGGATGGCTTCCTTGATTTTCTCGTAGCGGTTGTCCGCGCGCCCGTTCAGCTCGTCGGCCATGTCTTCGAACACGGCAGGGTCGTCGGACGCTTCGTAGCGGACGGCGATTTTCTCGAACCTGGTCAGCCCGCAGAATTTCCCGTCGAGCAGATACAGATCGAATTCCCCGTATGCGATGAGCAGACAGGTGATCAGGCCGTTGACCAGGGTTGTCTTGCCCATCTGGGTCATGCCGCCGACCAGCAGAGATGCCTTGTCGAAGGTCTCCACGCCGGCCAGCTGCCCGACGACGTCGTGCCCGAAGGGCACCCCGTCGAAGGCCTCGATCTCCCGCCGGGTCGGCGGAGTGAACGCGCGGGTGTGCGGCGGCTCATCGAGGACCAGGAGCCGGACACGGCGCTCGCTGTCCCGGCTGCGCTCCATCTTCAGATGCAGACGGGTCACACCGAACATGCCGGCGACGTTGCCCAACCGCTTCTCGACGTCCTTGTACGTGCGCCCCTCTGGGACCAGGAAGTCGTAGATGGCGCCCTTGCCCGGCGCTGGGACCGGTTCGATCGTGACCTGGTCGGCGCGGATGATTTCGTCCTTGCCGACGACGCCGGCCGTGACGAGCGCCGGGGTCAGTTGCGGGTGCGCCACAGCTGCCTGAGCGGCAGCCTGGTCGCCTCCGATCACTGCCGTGGCCAGGGGCTGCTCCGTCAGAGCGGCTGCGGACTTCTTGTCTTCCGCTGCGGGCTTCCCACCCACCTTCAGAGTCAGGAACCAGACCCTGATTCTCCAGACGGCGTAGCCGAGGGCGACCAGCGCCCCGGCGGTGACGAGCACCGTGGTCAGCCAGGACAGACCAAGTTTGTCCTTGATCGCAGCGAGCATGCCGAACGCGATCACGAGCGTGCCGATCGCGCCTGCCGCCTGCCCCCACACGTCGTCATTAGCGCCGCTGGCCTGCTGTTTTCCCTTTCCCATCCCGCCCCATTCCATGATCGTGAGCACGCGAGCGCACTCGTACATTGATTCGATTGCCTGTGGTTTTGGGCGGTGCTCGCCGGGTCTGCTTGCCGGGTCTGCGAGACCGCGTGGTCTCGCTCGCCGGGTCACTCGCCGGGTCTGCACCGCCTCGACTGCGTGGTTCCGGCAGTCGCAGCAAGGGCCAGGCCGCGCGTGGCGGGCTGGCCCTCACTGGTGGTGCCGGACGGTGGGTCAGTGCCGTCGCAGCGGCAGACGCGGGTGGCACCACCAGCAGCCGGACCCGTGGTCGTAGGGGGAGCGGGAATGGGCCAGCAGGAAGGGGGTGGCGAGGACTGTTGCCAGGGAGAGCAGGAGCGTGATGCTGCTGGCGACGTACAGCCAGGTGCTCATGTGCGTGCCTCTTTTCGGGTGGTGTGCACCGAGAGGGCCGGCCCGCAAGGTGGGCTGGCCCTCTCGGTGGCGTGTGAGGGTTGGTCAGGCGTTGGTGTCTTCGGGCTCGGTCTCGGCGTCCTCGGGCGTGTCGGCGTTCTCGCTCTGGCGGGCGCCGTGTTCCTTGGCCATGAGTGCGGTGAAGGCGGTGCGGATGCGCGCCTCACTGCCGACGAAGCCGAGCGCGCGGTAGGTGTCGCGGGCCTGGCGGTAGGAGTCCGGCGGGTCCTTGCGGTAGCGCAGGTGGCGCAGGACGATGTCCAGCTGCTCATCACTCAGTGGCTGGCCCGGTTTGGGGACTGGCACGTCTGCGATGGCGGCGAGTTCGGCGATGGCGGCGTGTGCCGCCGCGTGTGCCGGGTCCTCGTCCGGCGTGCCGCCGGATGTGCCGTCGGGTGTGCCGGTTCCTTCCGGCAGGGCCCTGACCTGCGTGCCGCCCGTGCCGCCGGATATGCCGGGCAGGGCCAGCGTCGCGGGCGTCCATGTGCCGAGGTCGGGGAGCTGGATCGCGGCCACGGAGGCGGGCAGGGCCTTTTCCGTGATGGTCTTCTCGGTGTCCACGGCCTGCTGGTGCAGCGCCTCGACCATGGTCTGCTGCACCTTGAGCTTGGACTTGCGGTAGTCCCGCTCGGCTTCGGCGACCTGCTTTTCCAGCGTGGTCGCCAGGGCGAGCAGCTCGATGCGCTGGGCGGCTTCGGCCTCCATCTGCTCCAGCTTGTCGGCGACCTCCTGGCGCTTGGCCTCGATCTCCTGGCGGGTGCCGGCCGACACCTTCCGACCCAGCGAGGGCATCACCCACCACCAGGCGACCTTGGTCAACACGATGGCGAGCGGGGTGAGGACGAACGCCAGGTCGAAGTGCGTGGCGTCGGCCGCGATCAGGTGCAAGGTCGGGATGGCCGCGTTGATTGCTGTGAGGGCCAGGCCGGCCACCTGCACCCGCAGGGCGCGACGGCGGTTGTTGCCCGCGAGGATCTCGGTGGCCTGGAACACCACCCACAGGGCGTCCAGGGCGCCGACGGTGGGCAGCGCCCACGCGCCGAAACGCGGCTCGAGGATGTCGTAGCTGACGGCCACGGACAGAACAGCGACTCCGAGGGTGATGACCCCCAGGACCGCGAGCACCATCCCGCGTGGGGACGGCCACTGTCGGGGGCCGGCGTCGCTCTCGCGGGGAGAGCGGGTCTTCCAGATGCTGCGCACGCGTTTCTCCTTGTTCTCTCTGGGGGCGGTTGCTGCGGTCTGTCAGCGGGCCAGCAGGACCGCGAGGACGACGATGAGCGGGCTGAACATGCCGAGCAGGTAGACGAGACGCACGGAGCGTCCTTCCTTGCGTGCTGCTGAGGAGTGGAGGGGTGACGGGAGCGGCCCGGTCAGCCTGCGGTCGTGTTGGACAGGCGGCTGACCTTGGCGAGATGCCGCTCCTGCTCTGTGATCAGGCGGTTCACCTGCTCCGTCAGGAAGTCGCTGTAGCTGCCCTCGTAGGCGCTGCCGATGTGCCAGTCCTTGGCTTCGGGGTAGCCGGCGGCCTTCAGAGCGGCGTCGTGGCCCAGGTCGGCATACAGGTGCTCTTCGTGCACCGAGGCGATCTGTCGGGCACGCATGTCGAAGGCTTCGGCCGCGCCCCGGGTACGGTCCTGCGCGTCGATCAGGCGGGAGAGTGCAGCCGGCCATTCCCGGGCCGCTTCGGGTGTGCGCAGGTAGGCGTACGCCGCCTCCAGCGCTTTGGCCTCGCGCTCGTAGGCCTGCCATCGCCGGGGGGCATCCTGCACGACGGCCTGGAGAGCGGCGACGTAGGCGGCGTCCTTCCACTTCTCGTACGCCGCCTCGTAGATGTCGCTGAGGATGATGCGAGCAGCCCTGCGCAGGCGGTACTCAGCCGGGTCCTGCGATTCGGCCACGTGCCGCAGCCGGGGATCGCCGTGCGAGGCGGCCGGCCTGTCGGGGCGTGCCTCGCGGCCGGTAAAGGGTGCGAAGGTGAAGCGCAGTCCCCAGCCGGACGGGTTCGGTTCGACCTTCTGCAGGTAGGACGGCAGGTAGGGGGCGAGCCGGTTGAAGATCTCGCGGTGTTCGTCGCCGGTGATCGTGACGGTGTCGGCGAAAGGCATGGCGGCAGCTCCTTGGCGTGGTGCCGGCAGCGTGGGTCCGCTGGCGGGCACTGGACGGGTGGTGTGTGCCGTCGGGAGCGGGGCCGGCGCCTTGCGGGGCAGCGCGGATGCGTCCAGCGGCACGCGTAACGGAAGAAGACGGGACACGGAAGGCCTCCCGTGAAGGCAGGTGGTGGGCTCGCGCGGCTGCGCGGCTCCCCTGGACACCGCCCGGACCGACCGCCGCTTGGGGCGCGGCAGTTGGGCCGGGCGGGTCAGGCAGCCGACAGAGGTGGCGGTGTCAGGCTGGGACAGTGGCTGCGGGGGCAGGTCAGGCCACGACGGCGAGGTGCCGGCGCGGGGCGACGATCTGGCCGTCGGGCAGCAGATCGCCGGTGTCCTCGAAGACCAGGACGGCGTTGCACAGCAGGGACCAGCCCTGTTCCGGGTGGGCGGCCACGATGTGCGCGGCCTCCCGGTCCGGGCTGTCAGCCGACGGGCAGCGCGGTTCGTGCTGGCACAGGGAGTCCGGCAGGCGCTGCGCCATGCCGGGGGTGCCGAGCGCGGTGGTGAGGGTGCTGAGCATGGGTTTCTCCTGACTTGGTCAGCGGCGCTTTTGCCGTTGCAGGTAGGCGTCCTGCAGGCGCGCGAACGCCTCGTAGAGGGGAGCGCCTGTCGTGCAGCGTGTGTGGTCGGTGCAGGTGGAGCAGCTGCCTCGGTGCGCGCGCCAGGTGCGGTCGGCGGCGAGGTAGCGGGTGTAGAGGTCGTCAGCCACGCGGGGGCGGGCCTTTCGTGCTCGGGTGCAGGTCGTGGACGTGGTGGCCGGCCTCCCAGGCCGCGGTTGCCGTCATTGCGGCGGCGGCCAGCAGCAGCCGGGCCCATGGATGGGCGGGGCCGACCAGGCGGGCGGCCCGGGCGGCGCGATGCTGCGCCGTGCGGGCCGCCCGTATGAGGTGCGCCATCTAGCCGGTCAGCGGCCGGTGTTGGCGCAGGCGGCACACGTCCAGGCGGTGACCGGGGCGGGCCCGGCGGCGGTGACACCGAACCAGTTGCCGCAGGTGTCGCACTGCCAGCCACCCGAGCCGGTCACCGTGACGCTCGCCGCGGCGGGAGCGGTGAAGCCGGGCGGGCAGTCCGTGCCGGTGCAGTTCCACCGCCCGCACAGCCCACAGGCGTCGTTCATCAGCGGCCGGTGCAGGACCAGCACCGGCTGCCGCTCGTAGCCCGGGACCATCTCCTGCAGCGTGCGGCGTGCCTTGCGGCCGCGGGGGAGCCGGGCGTCGCTCTCGCGCACCATCCGCCGCACCAGCTCACCGAGCTGCTGGAGTGCGAGGCCCGTGCAGGCGCCGGCGTGCCAGGTTCCACACGGCTCGTACGCGTATTCCGGATTGCTGACGGCCACTGTCGTTTGGGACTGGGGCCGTGTCATGATCGTCGCGGTCAAGGGGATCTCCCAACGTCCTGTTGACCAGACAGCCCCGGAAGGTCACAGTTCCGGGGCTGTCGCCGTGTGGCTGGCCGGACGGCCAGCCACGGCCCGTCTCCCACCCCCAACGCTCTGGTGGGGTGGGAGAGGGACCGTGGCGGGCCCTCAGGCCGTTTCGTCTGCGACGGACGCCCGTACCTGGGCGTCCAGCAATGCGGCTTCCACGTCGGTCACCTCACCGCGCTCGATCGCGGCATAGACGTCCTCGGACTCCCTGAACATGCGGTTGGCGAAGGTGTCACCCATGGTCACGTCCTGCTCTCTTGAAGGGTTTTGTCGTGCAGGGGTGTCAGGCAGCGGGGGCGTAGGCCGACGTGGCGGGGCGGATCAGGTAGTCCGAGCACGTCCAGACGGATCCGACCGCGAACGGGATCCCGTCGGGGCGCAGGGTGTCGCGGACGATGACCGCCCACCGCGCGGACTGACGGCGCAGCAGCTGCGCGGCCTCGCCCGGGTCGGTGATGAGCGCGAGAACCTCGAACCTGCCGTCCGAGTTCTGGTAGATGGCGCCCGGCCGGCGCGGGCCGATCTGGTCGCCGAAAGTGGCCGCCTGGGGGTGGGGGCGGCCGGTCGACGGGGCGGGCCGGCGGCCATCCCGCTCATGCGGCGCCGGCCGCACCGGCAACGGCGGCCGGGCAGCGGAGACAGGTGCGATGCTGGGCATGCGGGTCGTCCTCTCGGAAGGGTGACCGGCGACAAGAACCCCCAGGGGCGCAATCCCTGGGGGTTCGTCGCATTGCGACTCCGCCGATAGAGGCGGGGAGTGCGTCCTGCGCACTCCGCCGGCCACCAGCCCGACCTCAAGGGCGGAGCGATGTACGACAGGCAGCGCAGGCTGCGGAAGTTGGCGCGGCGCCGTGGGCGCCGGATCTCAACGGGACGCGGACCGCTCGCCGCCGGGAGATCCGTCCGGGCGGGTCAGCGGTAAAGGTGTGCCGCGTCGTTCTTTAGCGTCGCGGGGATGTCGGCCCTCCGGGCTCTCCGCCAGTAATGAACGCCTGACGGGTCATCGCACGTGCCGACTGCCACCACCAGCGGTGATAGCGCCTCACGACGGGTCTCCACTCACATCAGCCGCGGTGTGGTCACGGCTGTCGTAGCTGTGGTGGATCACGCTATGGAGTTCTCAATCAACGAGCGCTTCGGACCAGGAACTTCCGAGCGCAACCTAACCGACTTACTCAACTTAACCGATACAGTGCCCTGCTCAGCGTACCGTGTCAACTAAGTTGGTGAAGCTGTCTAAATCGACGAGGGAGCTCTACGATGTGGCTCATGACGGCCGAAGACCTGCAGCCCTATCAGCGCATCGTGCAAGACGTGAAAGACCAGGTCAGGCTCGGCCGGCTGCAGAGCAATGACAAGCTGCCCAGCACCCGGGAACTCGCGGACCACTACGGCGTCGCCCCAGGCACGGTGCAGCGAGCACTCGCGGATCTCCGCACAGAGGGCGTCGTCTACTCCCATCAGGGCCGCGGGTCCTTCATTCGGGAGGCCGCCCTCGATGCTGTGGCCGATCCCACTTCCCAAGCGATCAAGCGATTGGAAGAGCAGGTGGCTGACCTGAGCGAGCGGCTGGAACGACTTGAAGCTGGCGATCGTACGAGCAGCTGACTCGGCGCTACTTCGGGTGAACGCGATCGTGTCAGGCACAGCGTTCATCGCTCTCGGCTACCAGCAGGCGCTAAGAGGGCCTTCAAGATCAGTCCGGTTGCGCTGGTGCTGGCCACGGTGGTGACGATGTCGCGGATGACCACGAGGAGCACCGATATGACCAGGCCGATGGTCAAGACCGCAGCCACCCGTATGGCTACGGCGCCGGGTCGGCCGCGCGGCCGGGGCCCTGCAGTGGGGTTCATGCAGGAGCAGTGGTGTGTCAAGGGCGGTCCGGTGAGGGTGAGGTCGACCTGCCGACCATGCGCGTCGGCCACGGCGTGGGATACGTCATGGGCATGCGGAAGCTTGTTCATCTCGCCCTCCTGGGGGTTCCGGTTGGTGTCACTCCAGGTGTAGGCGTGATCTTCAGTGACTTCTACGGTTGTTCTGTATCCGTCCGCCGGATACAGGGACTTGGATACATGGAGGGGGCTCAAAGTGGGGCAGCGACCGAATGCGCTGACGCCTGATCAGTCGCCTCAGCACCGTCTTGGTTACGTGATCCGGGAGTTACGCGAGGCACATGGTCTGTCCATGCGGGAGCTGGCCGCTAGGACGTTCGTTTCGCACTCCAAGGTGCAGCGATGGGAGAACGGTGACCGGCCGCCCAAGGACCTGGGGGAGGCTGAACTCATCGACCGGGCGCTTGGCGCTGGCGGGTTCCTGATCGGGCTGTGGCAGGCGATCGGCGGGAAGGTCTCCCAGCCCGGCCATGTATCCGATGCGGCGTTCCATGTATCCGATACATCGCTGGACCTGGCCACGGCCCTGTCTCAGGCGGCAGCGTCGGACGGCAAGGGGATCTTCGTCCCTCGACGTCTCGATGATGGAACGGTGGTGCTCGTGGCACTCGATCGACGCGCACTCCTGCGCGCCGGCGCGGGGATCGGTGCAGCAGCAGTGGCTGGCTTTCCCGTGCCGGCGTCCGCGGCGGTCACGGAGGATCCCTTCGGCTTCGCGAAAGCTGCCACCGCGAGTTGGTCCGGGCTTCGTCTGTCTCGCCCGTCCCCTGAGTTCGGTGTCGACTGGCACGCGCTCCTCCCTGGGGGCCGTTCAATGCTCGGCTCCCAGCTCTCACTCCAGGTCCACCCTGCGCGCATAGAGGGACGCCGGGTGATCGTGTCTGTGCCTGACCAGCGGCGCGCAGAGGAGTTTCTGGCGCGGCCCCATCGCGGTCTACTTGTCGGAGCAGTCAACGCCGCTGGCTCCCCGGCCTTCTACGCCCTGGACGGCCGCGCGGCCCGCGCAAAGCTCACGAGAAACGGCGGCGTGTACGAAGTCACCGCGCCCACTGCTTACGAGCTGGACGATCTCACCTACGGCATTCTCTGGGCCGTCAGCAACTACGACGACGCTCTGCAGGCTGATGACCAGGCTCTTTCCGAGACGCGCAGCGATCTACGGGCGTATGAGCGACTGTCTGCCTCTGCGGTCAGCCGGGAGGCCGCACCCGGGCTGAACACCATCGCCCACATGTGGCTGGGCTCGGACTTCTGCGCTCGTCACATCCTGCGTGCTCTGCCAGATCTGCCAACACTTCCGGCGTTCTGGACGCGTGAGCAGCGGGGGGAGGAGGCCAGCGCGTGGCTGATCTTCGATCACAAGTTTCCGTACCTGCGGGAGACGACCAAGGCTCTCGGCAGCACGAGCACCCGGGCATTCTGTATCCCGGAGGAAGTCGTCCGTTCCTCCCCGCGGTATGAACGGATCCTGTTGTTTCTGGCCGTTGCGTTGATGGAGTCGTTGGGGATCCATGCCCAGTTCACGACCGATCCCGCGTACGAAGCCGTTGAAGGGTTCGTGGTCGCTCCCGACAAGGAAGCGGTAATCGCCAACTGGGTTCGCGGGGACGGAATGTGGCATGTCGACGTGACGGCCCGGACCTCGGTCGTCCGAGAGTTCACGATCGCGGCGCGCGATGTCAATGCGGACTCGATTACCGCCGCGCCAACAGCCGCCGGACGGCTGCGCGCTCTAGCGCAGTACCTCGAGCTGCCATGGTCCTGGCTGATCGACCGGTGCGGTCAGCTAGCCCAGTACGGGTCGTCTGGATTGATCCAGTCCCGCAGTCGGCTGGTCTCAGCGGCTGGTATTGATGCCGCGTGCGCATACGTGGGATCCCTCCCGACCGACCACTGATCCAGACCACAATCCCACATGACCACGAAGGGAAGAGACCATGGCCGACAAGGCCCGGCGCATCGCGGTGATCTCGCTTGGCGGCACTATCGCGATGACCGCCCAGGCGGACAGCGGCGCGACGCCGACG
This sequence comes from Streptomyces sp. NPDC005574, assembly GCF_040605435.1. NCBI lineage: Bacteria > Bacillati > Actinomycetota > Actinomycetes > Kitasatosporales > Streptomycetaceae > Streptomyces > Streptomyces sp. NPDC005574. The sequence goes on along the minus strand of NZ_JBEXCW010000146.1, from coordinate 2,401 downwards.
CTCTCGGCTGACGATCTCGTCACGGCCGTACCGGGGCTCGCCGAAACGGGCATCGGCGTGGAGGTTCGCGACTTCCGCCGTCTTCCCGGCGCCTCACTGGGCTTCTCCGACCTGCTCGAGCTCGCCGTCATGGTGGAGACGCTCGCGGTCGACGGCGTAGTCGTCACCCAGGGGACGGACACGATCGAGGAGACCGCGTATTTGCTGGACCTCGTCACCACCGGTGATACGCCGATCGTGGTGACCGGCGCCATGCGCAACGCGAGCATGGCAGGCGCAGACGGTCCAGCGAACATGCTGGCCGCCATTCGCGTCGCGGCCAGCACCGAGGTACGAGGTCTGGGTTGCATGGTGGTGTTCGCTGAAGAGATCCACGCCGCACGCTGGGCCCGTAAGACGCACGCCACAAGCCCCACAGCCTTTACCTCGTACCCCGGGCCGATCGGCTACGTCGCGGAGGACCGGGTGCGGATCACCGCACGTCCCGGCGCCTCCCCTGTGATCGATCCACGCGGTACCACCAGGCCCGCACGCACAGCGATTTTCACGGTCGGCCTCGGAGACGACGGAACGCTCCTGCCCGTCCTGGGCGACCACGTTGACGGCCTGGTCGTCGCTGCATTCGGCGCCGGCCATGTCCCGATGACATGCGTGGACGCACTCAGCGATCTCGCCAAACGCGTGCCTATCGTTCTCACCACTCGCACCGGATCGGGCCCCGTGCTCCGACAGACCTACGGCTTCCCCGGCTCCGAATCCGACCTACTTGGGCGTGGACTGATCTCCGGCAGCACGCTGGACCCGATCAAGGCACGCATCCTGCTGCAGCTGCTGCTCATGACCGCCGCCGAGCATGACCAGATCGCCCAGACCTTCAGCACCGTCCTGTGACTGCCCCCGCCACCCCTTGGAACCCACCTTGCGCAGCTACGAACTGACGACTGGTCGCACGTTCGCCGTGAACTTCGACCATGGCGACGACTTCTTTCCCGCCCTCGACGCGTTCTGCCGCCAGAACGGCGTCCGGCACGGCTATATCCCGATGTTCATCGCCGGCTTCGCTGAAGCAGAGATTGTTGGTGCATGCGAGAAGCTGGAGGACCCTGAGGCTCCGGTTTGGAGCAAGGTTCACTTGTCCGGCGTAGAAGCGATGGGGTGCGGGACGCTCGCATACGACGCAGAGACGGACTCTGTCCTGCCGCACATCCACACATCATTGGGAGAGAAGGCCAGGTCGGCCACTGGTCACACCAGCCATCTGCTCAGTGCTCGCGTCCAGTTCCTTGTCGAGATGCTCCTGGTCGAGGTCACTACGCCAGTGATGACGCGACCGAAAAATCATGATCTTTACGACGTACCCCTGCTGACCTTCGGGGCTTGAGACGGTGCGTGACCGAAACACTGACAGTGCCTCAAATGCACCACTGAACGCAGCAATCCATGTACAGTTTCGATCACACGTGGGAAGGAGGAGTGGTGACCAACCTTTTTGAGGCCGTGGATGACCTACTCAGTCGACCAGCTGACGTCCTGCCTCCTCCTGAGGTACGGGCCAAGCTTCGCAAGGCTTCCGGCTTGACTCAGGAAGAAGTCGCCGAAGCTTTCGGCGTGCATCGCATGGCTTTTTTGCGCTGGGAGAATGGCCAGTCCATGCCGCGCCCCAAAGCCCGTGCTGCCTACCTGCGCCTACTCAAGGGCTGGGCCCTTCAGCACCCTGCGGCCGCTGAAGGCTTCCCTCTCGCTGAGGCCGGCTGACATGAGCTTGCCTAGCTACCCCCCGTAAATGCGAAGCGGCCCCCGTCGCCACAACGGAAGCCGCTTCCAAGCCCGACTCATGCCCTACCAAAGCTCCTGAGTCGTGAGCAGCGAGGTGACCTCGTCTGCCGGGTGATGCCCGTGGGCTCTAGAGCCCGCGTGGTCACCTATACCCAGAGTATGCGCTCTCGATTGCGCACCGCCACTACTCCGGGCAGGCAGATAGGTCACAGCGCTAGTCGCGGCTCCCCTACCTGGGGAGATGACCCCGTTGCACAGCCAGCACAACCCAACCGACTCGTCCGGATCCGATGGCCTTGGCGTCGGCGACGAGGTCGAGTACGCCCTTGCTTTCGAGCCGCCGGCCGAGGGCGGCATCCCCGTCTCGTACGAAGAACTGTCGATCTGCGGTCAGGAGCCGTTGCGCCTGGTGGTGTTTCTGGCCTTCCGGGCTCACGAGCTGGATGGGCAGCCCCGCGACGCGGAGACGCTGTGGTCGTTCCTGGCTGAGCGGAAAATGCGCGGTGATGACGGGCTGCCTGTCCGTCTCGACCTCGGATATTCAGCGGCTGAGGTGATCTGATCGGGTATCAGCAGAAGGTGCCCGTGGCCTGCGAGGATGCGAGTGTTGAGGTCGTATCCGGCG
>NZ_JBEXCW010000145.1:0-13108 GCF_040605435.1 Streptomyces sp. NPDC005574 | reverse complement strand
GCCGATTCCTCTCCATCGACCCCGTACCCGGCGGCAACGCCAACGCCTACGTCTACCCCAGCGACCCCATCAACGCCTACGACCTCAACGGCAAGTGGTGGCTCTCGCGGTGGAGAGCGAAGCACTCCTATAACGATGCCGCCTATTCCGCTGCGTTCCTCTGTTCAAGCTTTTGCGGCGGCGGATTTGGTCGCGCGGGTCGCGCGGCCTCCAGAACCTGGCGAAGCCGGGGTGTCATCCGTTCCGCATGGAGGAGCCATGGATGGCGAGGATTGGGTCGTTCTCTCTTTGCTGCATCTGGCCTTTCGAGTGACTACTGGCACGCGCGGAACATCGTGCGCCACGTCTCGAGGTGGGGGCGAAACGGGATCGTGCACCTTCACAACTATGGTCTTCGGGGACCATGGTTCAGGCCGTGGCACACCCAATCTTGGCGATACAACCACTTCGGATGATAGGAAGCGCCGTCCACTTCTGGCAGTGGCTGATCATTGGGGTGAAGCTGATAGATCACCCCAGCCAGATATTCGCTTACGAAGTGTTCCGCCTATCCGTCTTTGCCCTCTTCACCGCCACCTTGCTGTGGAGGATCGCAAGGATGGTCAAATTCTGGATATCCAGACGGAGGGACAGTAGTTCCTAGCATCGATATTTTGTGATGGCCCGTCGGATTCTCCGGCGGGCCGTTACTTTTTGGCTCGCTGGCATCAGGGCCCGGGTGTGTGGGTCTGCGTAGCGAACGATGTTTTGTTCGTCTCTTGCCGCCTCGGCGGCAACGCTTGATCCCGCATTAACTCACTCCAGGTCCTCCCATGACCACGAGGAAGCAATATCCCCATTGGATTCCAAGCCGAAGCGGAATTGCTCCTTGTCATCACTGACCTCGATGAACTGAGCGAAGAACCCCATGGCAGGAAGCCGCGTCACCAGCGCAGCCACCTGTTCGGTCGCCCCTACCTCCCGCATGCTGTCCAGCAGCAGGGTCACCACGTACGGGGAACCGAGGGCAATGTGCGCGGCGGTCCGTGTGGCCAATGCCGCCGCCTGCTCGTCCGCCCCCACCCTCTGCAGGCTCTCCAGCAGACGGACCACCCCGTCCGGGTCGTTGAGCGCAACGTGTGCGGCGGGATTACGGGCCAGCAGGGCAGCCACCTGCTCGTTTGCCCCTGCCTCCCGCAGGCTGTCCAGCAGAGTAGATACCCCATGCGCGTCATCGAGGTCGCCGTGCACGGCGACCCGCGTGGCCAGCGCGGCCACCTGTTCGTTCGCCTCCGCCTCCCGCAGGCTGTCCAGCAGCATGGTCACCTTGAACGGGGCGTCGAGGGTGACATGCCCGGCAGGGTTACGAGCCACCAGGGCAGCCACCTGCTCCTCCGCCCCTACTCCCCACAGGCTGTCCATCAGCATGGTCACCATGTATGGGTCATCGAGGGCGGCGTGCGCGGCCGGGTTACGGGCAAGGAGCGCGGCAACCTGCTCCTCCGCCCCCGCTTCCCGCAGGCTGTCCAGCAGCATCGCCACCGAATCCGGGTCATCGGCGGCGACGTGCCTGGCGGGGTTACGGGCAAGGAGCGCGGAAACCTGCTCCTCCCTCCCCGCTTCTCGCAGGCAGTCCAGCAGCGTGGCTACCGCGTACGGATCATCGGCGGCGACGTGAACGACGGCTCGCGTGGCCAGCGCGGCAACCTGCTCCTCCGCTCCCGCTTCCCGCAGGCTGTCCAGCAGCATGGCCACTCCATGTAGGTCATAGGGGGCCACGTTCTGGGCGGGATTACGGGCAAGGAGCGCGGTCACCTGCTCCTTCACCCCCGCTCTCTGCAGGCTGCTCAGCAGCATGGTCACCGCGTACGGGTCACCGATGGCGACGTGCGCGACGGCCCGTGTGGCCAGCGCGGCAACCTGCTCGTCCGCCCCCATACTCCGCAGATTGACCAGCAGCATGGTTACCGCGTCCGGGTCATCGAGGGCGACGTGCGCGACGGCCCGTGTGGCCAGCGCGGCCACCTGCTCCTCCGCCCCCGCCCGCTGCAGGCTGTCCAGCAGCATGGCCACCCTGTATGGGTCGTGGAGGGCGACGTGTGTGGCGGGGTTACGGGACAGCAGTGCGGCCAGCTGCCCGTCGGCCCCCACTCCCGCCCCTGCCTTCCGTAGGCCGTCCAGCAGCATGGCCACCCTGTATGGGTCGTGGAGGGCGACGTGTGTGGCGGGGTTACGGGACAGCAGTGCGGCCAGCTGCCCGTCGGCCCCCACTCCCGCCCCTGCCTTCCGTAGGCCGTCCAGCAGCCGGGCCACCGCGTCCGGGTCATCGAGGGCGACGTGTGTGGCGGGGTTACGGGACAGCAGTGCGGCCAGCTGCCCGTCCACCCCCGCTTCCCGCAGACTGCTCAACAGCCCGGCTACCGCGCCCGGGTTATCGAGGGCAACGTGTGCGATGGCCCGTGTGGCCAGCGCGGCCGCCTGCTCGTCCGCTCCCATCCTCTGCAGGTTGTCCAGCAGCCAGGCCGTCGCGTCTGGGTCATCGAAGGCAACGTGCGTGGCGGCCCACTGGGCAGGGCGGAGGTCGGTGGGATGGATGGCGTGAAGACCTCTGATGAGGGGGACCGCGGCCTGCGGGTGGCCGTGGGCAGTGGCGTGTTTGTGGAGTTGGGCAGCGTCCCGGTACAGGCCGCAGTTCCAGGCGGCGTCGCCGAGTCTCTTCAAGTCTGTGGGGTGGCCGTGGGTGGCGGCCGCGGTCCAGAAGCCGAGTGGTGGGATGATCTCGGCGCGGTGACGGCGGCTGTGCTGATCGAGGTAGTCGGCCAGCCGGTACAGAGGCCCCTGCTCAGTCTGGGTGGGCTGGCCGATGCCGGCGTGGCAGGTGCGCTGGTTACGGGGGGAGCCGGTCCTTACGCGAGTGAGGATGCCGGGGATGCCGTTGCACGGCCTGGTGACGTAAATGAGGGCCTGCTCGAGCCAGTCGTCGCTGGTTTGGTCCCATTCGGCTTCGGTGAGGTAGCCGGGGGTGGCCTCTGCCAGCCAGGCCAGGGGGATGCGTAGTCCGGAGCCGAGGCGGCGAGCGTCCATGGCGGCGTCGATCAGGGACCGGATCGCGGGCGATGCGTCCTGATAGCGGTCCAACAGGACCGGAACTCCAGCCAGGTACTGGGTGATCTGGCCGTCCTGGGCATTTTTCGCGGCTTCGCCGAGGCGGGGATCGCGGCCAGCTATTTCGGCGAGTGCGGTCAGGTCGGCCGGGGTGAATGCATCCGGCAGTTTGATCTTGTGTCCGTTCAGCAGCTCCCGTGATTGGGAGTGGCGGTCCGGCATGCTGCGGGTGGTCAGGGCGTCCCAGTGATCCGGCCAGAGGGTGGCCAGCACCAACGCAGGGGCCCGTTCCGGATCGCGCAGCAGGTCCCGTAAGCCCGCGGCGACCTGCTCACCGAGCGGCTCCGGTGCCAGATACTCCTGGGCCTCGTTCAGCCAGATCACGGTGTGTGGGGTGACGTCGGTCAGCTGAGCCAGAACGCCGTCGGGGCGAGTGGGGTCGATGGGATGCCAGAGCCGCCATGGCCCGTCTTGCTTGCGCAGTAGGCGGAGGGCTTCCCACAGGGCGCGGGTCTTGCCGGTGGAGGATCCCCCGACCAGCACCGCGATTCGGCTGGACCCGGCGGCGGCCAGCGTCACCACCTCGGCCAGCGCCCGGTCGTGTTCGCGTTCTACATATGCCGGAAGCTCCGGTAGACCAGCGGCCGGGGAGTCGATCGCACGATGCACCTCCAGATCGAACGCGAAGGGGTCGGTCACCTCCGCCAGTGGCCGGCCGGGCCGCATCCGCTCCAGCACAGCCCGCCCCTGCCCGGCCCGCACCGCCGCACTCGTACCGTCCGCGAGCCGGCGGGCCTCGGCCCGATACGCACGCCGCCACTGCTGCTCGTCCAGCAAAGCGGCCACGACAGGCTCTCGGGCCAGCCCACCGGCCTGGCCGCGCACAGCCCGCACCACGGTCAGCAGTTGACCGATCTCCTGGGGGAACCGTTCACCGCGTAACCAGCACCCGATCGTGGTCGGGCTGACTGCGGCGGCTGAGGCCAGGGCGCGGTCCGACGGCAACTGCTGCAGACGACTTTCGCGCAATGCCGCCAGCCCGGCGATCAACGCAGTGAAGTCCGGCTCGCGCCCTTCCGGCCCCGCCATATCGACGTCCCACACTCCCCCCACATCGTGCGCGGGTGTTCACGCTGCCCCTGGACACCCCTGGTGGACACACGTCCGCCGTAGCGTGAACGCTAGTGCCCATCAGCCCGCTTCACCCGGCATGTCCAATGTTCGCCGGACTCCTGCGGGACCGTCCCCTGGACAGTCAGCGTCGGACTCGTTCCGCACGGCCCGCCTTGGGCCGTCACTACCCGGGGGAGTTCCCGCGATGAGCCCGCTCCAGATTCTGTCCCTGCTGCTCGCCCTGTCCGTCGCCCTCAACATCGCGACCGCTGCGGCCGTGTTGGCCCACCGTGCTGGCGCCTGCCTCGCGCAGGCGATCCGCGCCGGCGCGGGCGCCGCAGCCGCCAGCCTGGGCATCTACTTCGCTGCCGTCGCCGCTTACAAATGACCACGCTTGTAGCGGCAGTAACTGCTTCCTGCTGTGCACTCTGGAGGTCAGAATTTCTGGCCTCCAGCCAATCTCACCTGGAGGCCAGAAATTCTGACCCGAGCCGCCCGCGTCTCCGCTATGGCACCGCACGGCGCGAAGGTCCGGCCGCTCACCGACGCCCGGTAGGACCGAGTCGGGCGACCGACCGCGCAGACCGAGTGGGCATGTCGGGTCGAGTCGTGGCCGGAGCGTGATCACGCGATCCTGATGGACTTCGATCCGCAGGTCGTGGGGTTCGCCACGCAGCCGTCTGCTGTTCTGGCGCGGTGACGCGTCGGACCGCGAGCAGTCGCACGCGCCGGATTTCCTCGTGCGGGCGGCAAACGGCGGACTTGGTAGTCCACTGCCGCCCTGCGGACCGCATCGATGCTCGGTCCGCGATGTTGTCCGCCTCGATACGCCGTGCCTGCCTGCGACCAGCTGGGGGGTCTATCGGCCGACCGGGGAGATCGATGCGGTGCGGGTGGCGAATTGCGTGGCTGGCCGGCCACCGCGCAGTTCGCACTACGGGCAATCGGCGGGCTCACGTGGCGGCGACCGCGCCCACTACCGACCGACGCTCCTGATCTCCCAGGCCCGCGTCCGGCCGGCGAACGTCTGCAGGTCCGAACTCCGTGACCAGGGCGGCCATCCCGCTGGTCGTCGGCGGTGTCGAGAAAGCCGCTACAGCCAACGTCGGGTGGCCTGGCGGGGCTAGGGCCGGTGATTACGCCGTAATCACCACTGACTGCACCCGGCGGCCGTCCGCTTGAGTTCCGGACGGACGGCAGCGCGGTCGCGCGTGAGACTCTCGGATCCTGACAGCGCTGATCGCAGCATGCGAGCCGTAGCGACTCCCGGACAATGGCGTCGCCCATGAGCAGGACTAGGCGAGAGTCGCTGAGGTTGACGAACTTCGTGACAGCGACCTCGGGCCGGGTTTGGGCGGGTCATCGGGTCGGCCGAATCCACCTTGACGGCCTCAGGGGTGGCGGCGTGGGTACGGCGGTATAGGCGTGGCTTGGTGGCAGAGAATCAGCTGGTCAGCGACGTTCTCAGTTTGAGTCAAGTGCTGCAGGTGCCGGGCACAGAGCATGCGCAACGCCGCGGCACAAGGCGATCCGAAACCGCCGGATTCGCTCGATTCACAGAATGTGAATCGTGCACCGGGCAGACTGGATGCTATGGCGCGTACAGCTCACAAACGAGTCGACCCGAAGAAGCCGCTGCTGAAACCGCAGGCCCGCATCGGGACTCTTAACGCCGAGTTCCTCATCGGCGAGCTTCGCCGACTTCACGAAACAGCCGAGGATGCCGACATCGACCGTATGCCTGGCGACGACGAGCTGTATCGGGCCCTCCTCTACTGTGAGGCGCATGCCAGCAGTCTGAAGAGCGAGGAAGCGCGGCGCACCGCCGCACTCCATCGCGTGAAACTGTGGCAATACGTTCGGGAGCAGGCCGATGTGCACCAGGCAAAGGCGATCGCCGACGCCCGCGCCGCGAACGCAGAATGGGCGCACCTGGCGCCTGCGCTTGCCGTCAACACCCCCAGCGCGGCGTACAACAAGGCAACGCGCCTACGCGCCGCCACCCTCACCGACCCATTCCGAGATGACCAGCCCGTACGGCGCACTCCCGAAGCGGTCCTCGAAGCTGAGCGGCAGGTGGTGGCACAGGCCGCCGCGGAGCGGCAAGCGGCTGCGGAGGCAGCGCGTCGGCACACACTGCTGGCGCCAGTTGGCCAGCGGCTGATCCAACATCGTGTCGGCCTCGACGATGACGGTGAAGTCACCTACTGGCTAGACGAGATCGCAGCCGTTCTGCCCAGCTGTCAGACCGCCACTCAACTCGTCAGCCTGGAGACCTACGTGAAGGCCGTGGTTCGCGAGCTTCGTAAGACCGAGCGCAGCACAGCACGTCCGGTCGGTGCGACCGACGAAGCACGACGCGCATACGAGACCGCGGCCGCACTTGTCCAGCGAATCTGAGGTACGGAAGGATGCAACCCCTCCCCCGACCCAGTGTCGCGTCTGAAGCGAGCACCGACGGTCATTAGTCCGACAGCCAGGCGGCGACCGGCATGGTCATGGCCGGCCACTGCTGCACCGTGAGTCCCAACGGGCAGGCCCGACGGGGTAGGCGGCGGGTCGGCGGTCATTCCTGCACAAGTGCACGGCCGTCTGCCCTGCTCTGCCTTCAGTTCGCGATGCGCTTTCAGCCCGTGTGCTGGGAGCCGTCCGCCTCGCCCCGCACGGGCGGCCAGAGAAGACGTTCGGTGACGCCCGGAATCGTGCTTCAGCAACATGTACGTGGCCATGCTTGTGGTCGGCGGATCGGTTGCGGTCACGAGGTGGGCGTCGGCTGACCCGAGACCGAGGTCTCTAGGACTTGATACGGGGCGTCAGACGGGAAGTACTCCCCCACCGCCCGGACCAAGCGCCCCTCCCCCATCAGCCGAGCGGCAGCTGCAAGCGTGCCGTCGCGCGTGCGAGTAGGTCCGCGGCGTCCCCATTCGGTGCAGATCGGCGTGTCCGGGACGGCGCCTTGCGTAGCTCGCTGATCGCCTCAGCGGTGATCGGTGTCGATCGTGTAGCCGGGAGGGAGTGGGCACAAAGACAGTGATCGCTGGCTGCTCGCAGGCCTCATGGGGCTCTAGGACCTGCTGGTTGCAGACTCGCACCACGTGAAGATGGGGACAGGCGTCGCCAACTTCTTCTTCAACGTCGAGCGGGCGCTTGTCTGATATGCCCGTAGCTCAGACGCAGGGTGATTACGGCATAATCACTCGCGCATGCGGGTCTCCCGCGCCCCGGTGATTACGGCGTAATCAACCCAGGGGTGGTGGGTCTCTGTATCAACTTGGTCTAACTAACGTGTCGGTGACTCGTTTGATCATGAACGTTAGTATGGTGTCCTGCATGACTTCGCCAGCCACCTCTAGCGACCGCGAGAAGGTCGTCTCCAAACTGCCGGGATGGCTCCGGCAGAACGTCAAAATCAGAGCCGCCCAGCACGGCATCGAGATCCAGGCCGCCGTCGAACAGGGCATCAGCGACTGGTGCAGCCTGGCCTCGGCCACCGCGACCGTCGACACCGCAGGCGCCGACTCCTTCTCCACCTTCCTGCCCCCCGGCCAATGGGAAGAGTTCCGGCGGATCGCCGCCGACAGGGGAGTCTCCCTCATCCAAGGCCTCGCCCAGTCTGTCCAGCTGTGGCTCGATGCCAACCCGGCACCCGACATCGAACGACCCGCGATCACCCGCCGCATCATCGTCTGCAACCAGAAAGGCGGCGTCGGCAAGACCGCCATCACCGCCGGACTTGGCGAAGCGCTCGCCGAAGACTCCAACACACTTCAGCCCGTACGTGTGGCCAAGGCCCTCACGAAAGCCCTGCGCGCGAGCGAAACTCACACGAACGAAGCCGAGCCAGTAGACGACCCGCTCGATATCGAGAATCTGCCCGGACTCGGACTGCGGGTACTACTCGTCGACTTCGACCCGCAGTGCCACCTCACCAACCAACTGGGCGCCTCCCCGCTACCCCTGAACGGGGACAGCCTCACCAACCACATGGCCGGAGACCCCAAGGGGAACCTACGCGATCTCATTGTCTCCATCGATGACGACTCCTTCGACGGCCGGCTTCATCTCCTGCCCGCCTGCAATGACGCCTTCCTCCTCGATGTGCGCCTGTCCGCCGTCCGGGCCCGCGAAGCCGCCCTTGAGCGGGCTCTCGCTCCGCTCGAAGGTGATTACGACGTAATCATCGTCGACTGCCCACCCAGCCTCGGCCTCAGCATGGACGCCGCGGCCTACTACGGACGTCGTCGCGACGGAGAGAAGCCCGGCCAGTCCGGCGCCCTCGTCGTCGTCCAGGCCGAGGACAGCTCCGCCGACGCCTACGGCCTGCTCACCACGCAAATCGACGACCTGCGCGGAGACCTGCAGGTCGACATCGACTACCTGGGCATCGTCGTCAACCTGTACGACTCCCGCCGCGGTTACATCGCCACCTCCTCTCTCCAAGGATGGGTCGACATAAAGGATCCGAGGGTCGTCGGCCTCATCGGAGACCTCAAGGAACAGAAAGAAGCAGTACGGGTGAAGAAGCCCCTACTTTCCTACGCACCCAAATCGCAGCAGGCAGTCGGCATGCGCGCCATGGCCAGGGAGGTCTCGTGAGCAAGGCCGACCAGCTCGGCGCCGGCCGTTTCGGCGGCGGGGGAGTACGCCCCGTCAGTTCACGCCGCCAAGCCGTCGCTGCCGCCACAGGCGTCCCCACTGAGGGCGTAGCTCCACCCACAGAACTCCCCCTGCACCGGATCAGCCCCAACCCGGACAACCCCCGCTCCGCCCTCGGCGATCTCACCGATCTCGCGGGCAGCCTCAAGACCCACGGGCAGAAGCAGGCGATCACGGTCATGAACCGCGACGCCTACATCAAAGCCAACCCCGAGCGCGAAGCAGACCTCGAGCCGGACGCCACCCACATCGTTGTCGACGGCAGCAGCCGCCTCGCCGCAGCCCGCGACGCCGGCCTCGACACGCTAAAAGTCATGGTCAGTGACGACCAGGGGACCACCTCCGAAGAACTCCTCGAATCCGCCCTGGTCGCCAACATCCACCGCCAGGATCTCGACGAACTCGACGAAGCCCGAGCTCTCGAACGCCTCCTGGCCATCCATGGCAGCCAGCGAGCGCTCGCCAAACGCCTCCACCGCTCCCAAGGCTGGGTGTCACAGCGCCTCGCCCTGCTCAACCTCACGCCAGAACTTCAGGCCCGGATCGGCGAAGAACCAATCGACCTGCTGCGCGCTGTTGGCAACAAGCCGGCAGCGGAGCAGGAGACGGCCCTTGAGGTACTGAAGGAGGAGCGGACCCGCAAGGAAGCCGCGAAGCGAGACCACAGTCGAACCAGGGGCGACACGTCAGCCGCCAACGAGCCGGCGAAGCCCGAGAGCGATTACGACGTAATCACGGCTGGCAAGCCCAGCGGATCGTCCGTGACCCAGACCGAACAGAACGCTGACGAACGATCGCACCAGCAGGTGGTGCCAGAACCGCGGACGGACTCGTCCTCACCGGCCACCGATGAGGACTCCGTCCATGAGGAACGCCCCGTCCGCAAGGTCCCCTACGACCAGCCTGGCGAACTCGCGATGCTCCTGCACACAAAAATGGAAGCCGACGACGCCTTCTTCGATCTGCTTCGGTTCTTGAGCGCGAAGGGACTTAAGCGAGACCCAGCCCGGCTTGGCGAATTGGCCCGCTCTTTTGCTGAAGAGGCCGCCGCCTCACAGATCGGCTGACGCGACGTTGTCGGAGCGGCGAGCATCGGTTCCGACAACGTCCCCTCACACCCTCAGCCTTCACCTGAGAATCCGCGTTCATCTGATCGCCAGGGAACCCCTGCCGGGCATCGCCGCGCGCGTGGAAGGAACACTGGTACCCCACCCAAGGGGGGTGTTCGATTTGTTCGATTCTTCGTCAGGATCGATTCTAAGCAACATCGCCTCGTGAGCCGCGAACGCTAAAACCCCTTGAACCCCTTGGGTAGAGACGCACAACCGGGCCGTGCAGCCGGATCGGTCGTGACGGCGTAGCCGTTATGGAGCCATTCCTCGATCATCTGGATGCCGGCGGTGACGACTCTCGTCTGCCGACTGCGCGGTGATCCTGCTCCGGTTGGAGGCGATCATCGACCAGGCGTAAGGGCAGCGACCAACTTCCCCAATAGCACGTTGCGGAAAGCGCGCGGCGTGCACCGACACCGCCGGCGCGCACTCTGTGGACGCGGACGGGCAGGTGCTGGAGACCTTCCGTGCCGACGACGACGGTGGCGACGGGTCATCGCGGACATCGAGATCTTGCGCGGGGACCTGTCCCAGGTGCTCTACGACGACACCCGCGACGGCTTCGAGTACGTCTTCGGCGACCGAATCGCCGAGCTCGCCCAGGACGCGGACGGGGTCGACGTGGTCTTCGCGGGCGACGGGTGGCGCTTCGACTTGGTGGTCGGGGCAGACGGGCTGCACTCGGAGCTGCGAGCGATGGTCTTCGGGCCGCATGAGCGGTTCCTGCGCCACGTCGGGCACGTGCTGGCCTTCTACAGCGTGCCCAACGAGTTCGGGCTGGACCGCTGGCTGCTGGAGTACCAGGATCAGGAGTCCGGGCGTTCCGCCCTCCTGCGGCCCATCGAGGGTGCTACCCGGGCGATGGCCATGTTCCACTTCCCCTCGGCTGACTTCGACGTCGACCACCGTGACGTCGCGGCTCAGAAGGTCCTGCTGCAGGAGCGGATGGCGGGCCTGGGCTGGTTGACTCCGGACATCCTCGCGCACCTGGACGACACTCCGGACTTCTACCTCGACCAGGTCGCCCAGGTGGTGATGGACCGCTGGTCGAGTGGACGGGTGGGGTTGCTCGGGGACGCGGCGTTCAGCTCGGAACGACGAGAAGCTGACCGTCGTGATCGTGTTGGTCTTCGGCGTGCTGATCGCCCCTACTGCGTTCGGCCAGACCGTCTTCGACGTGGCGCACCAACTTGCGCAGGGCGTTTCCCAGTCGGGCAACCCTTGAGCTCTGTGCTCTTTCCTTGCCCCGCTGTCTCGAGGCGGCGTCGATGGGACTGCCGGGACCGCGAGGGCTATCCAGGCTGGCCGAAGATCGCGACTTCGGTGGGGGAGAGGTCGGGGCGGGCGCGGTGGAGGCGTGCGGGGTGGCGCCATCGGCCGGAGGCGTCGCGGGCGACGTCGACGCCGACTTCCACCACCAGTTGGGGATCGACCAGTGTGACGTTCAGTGTCTGGCGGCTGCCCCACCCGGCGGAGAACGACCAGCCTGTCCAGGGGGCGCGCGCCCGGGCACGTCGCGGGTCACTTGGATTCGAGGTGTCCCAGCGGGTGCCCGTCTGTGAGAACCATCTGTGCAGTGTTCCAGTCGCTGTGGTCGATGCCGGTGACGTGGCGCAGGTAAGCGAGGGTGACCTGCTGGACGAGAGCGACGCGGTCGGGGTCCTCATCTGTGGTCTCCGCCGCCTGATAGCCGGAGATGCCGCCGAGGAAGTGCTCGGCGCCGTAGACACTTAGAAGGCTCTTGTTGTCGCGACTGAGGGTGTAGGGGTCGGTCGTCCAGGCCGGGCCTCGGGTGGAGAGCGGCAGGTCGTCCTTGTCCCCGGCGACGACGAGGCCGGGGGCAGTGATGTGGGAGAAGTCCTGATCGCGCAGCCAGGGAAGGTTTTCGTGGGCGAAGGGGGTCAGTTCGTCGCCGCCCTTGCCGGCGGTGGCCAGCTGGATACTGGCCATGACCCGCGAGTCGGACAGGTTCTCGGCGATCCCAGTGTGCGGGTCCCTGACGCGCAGGCCCACGAGGATACCTGCGGTCTGGCCGCCGAAGGAGTGTCCGGCCGCGACGACGCGGCAGTGGTCCACCCGGCCTGCCAGTCCCGGCACGGCGGCCTCCAGCGTTGCGAGTTCGTCCAGGATGCGCTGCATGTCGTGGACTCGGTCGCGCCACATCTGGGTCCTGCGGGGATCACCTGCAGCGATGTTCAGCCGCTTGGAGTCCAGGTGAGTGGCCTGGACGACGACAAAGCCGCCGGATGCCCAGTGGTCGACCAGTGGTGCGTAGCCGTCCAAGTGGGAGCCGAACCCATGGGCGAACAGCACGACGGGCAGGCCCGCGCCGGTGACGGGGGCGGTGACGCGTACGTGCAGGTCCTCCACGCGCTGCGGTGCGCTCAGCACGAGTGGCTTGATCGACACGGTCGGGGTGGGGGTTGGGCCTGTGAGACCGGTCGTCCGGTAAGTGGTCATGCTTGTGTCTGCCTTTCAAAGGCGGCGGGCGTTGAGGTGGCTGAGCTTGTGCCGTCCCGACCCCCAGTCCGGTCGGTCGATTTACGCCTGAACGTGAACCACTGGATGAATCACCCAGTACCAAGTGCACCGGCTACGCTAAAACTTGACGTTGACGTGAAGGGCAAGAACTTATGACTCAGGTCACAAGGAGTGGAGCCGAACATGCGCATCGGGGAACTCGCCCGCCGCACGGGCGTCAGCACCCGGGCCCTGCGGTACTACGAGGAGCAGAACCTACTCACCGCCGAGCGCAGCAGCAGCGGCCAGCGCCACTACGCGGAAGCCGCCGTTGACCGGATCCGTGTCATCCGCCAGCTGTACGCCGCCGGCCTGTCCAGCAAGACCATCGCCGAGCTCACGCCCTGCGTCGTCGACGGCAAGGCCACACCCGAGCTGCTCCAGCGTCTGGCCGCGGAACGCGACCACCTCGACCGGCACATCGCGGACCTCGCCCACACCCGGGACCGACTCGACTCCGTCATCACCGGTGCCTCTTCCAACGTGCATACCGGCACCCCCTGCCGCCGGGATACGACCACCTAGACCGGGCGTGTCAGCGATCTTGTGTAAGTCGGTTGGTTTCATTGGATGCTGAGCCGGTCCTCGAAGAAGAGTGAGAACTGGTTCAGTGCCTCTTTCCA
>NZ_JBEXCW010000144.1:0-13685 GCF_040605435.1 Streptomyces sp. NPDC005574 | reverse complement strand
CCGCGAACTCGTCGACCAGGGCACCCCCATCGAGGCCGCCTGCCGCATCGTCATCCTCGAAGACCAACTCGAAGAAGCCCAGCGCCTCAACGCCGCCTGCACCCGAGTCGGCCAAGCGGCCGATGCGCCGGCCGGCCACTCCCGCCGGACCGTCTCCGCCACCGCTCCCGGACCACGAACCGTACGGTAACGGCCCCACTGACCCCGCCCCCGGCTGGTTGTCGACCGCTTCTCCAGGACGCTCCTCCCTCTACGGCTCCCGCGGTGGCCACGGAGGCTTCGGCTCACGCAGGTGGCCTGCAGCCTTCATTGCTCCCCTCTTGGGTTCCTCCCTCTGGAGTTCCTCGACGCCGACACCCAAGCCCCCTGCTGGGCGCCCGTGTTGTGGCGCAGTGATCAGCGGTCCCAAGTCTCCGGGGCCGCCCGGCCGTACGCGGTGTCCGCCCGGACGCGGTGCGTTTCGGTGACGAGGTCGAGGGACCGGCGGCTGCGGTGTCGTGCGCCGAGCGGTTGCCGTTTCACGCTTTTCGGGCTGCATCGTCACTTGCTCAACTGTGCCGTTCTTCTCCCGTTTTGCTGGCATATGCTCACGGTGCGAGCATAGAGAGAGAGGGGGTAACGCAGGGAGCGCACGATGGTCGGCGAACCGCGTGACAGCAAGGACACAGAGGTCGTCGACACCGTGGTCGTCGGCTCGGGATTCGGGGGGTCGGTCACCGCGTGCCGCCTCGCCGAGTCCGGCCAGTCGGTGGTGGTGCTGGAGCGCGGCAAGCCGTATCCACCGGGCTCCTTTCCGCGCAGTCCGGCCGACATGGCCCGCAACTTCTGGGACCCGAGCAAAGGCCTGCACGGACTGTTCGACATCTGGTCCTTCCGTGGTCTGGAAGGCGTCGTCTCCAGCGGTCTGGGCGGCGGATCCCTCATCTATGCCAACGTCTTGCTGCGCAAGGACGAACGGTGGTTCGTCAACGAGTCGCCCCTGCCTGGAGGCGGGTACGAAAACTGGCCGATCAGCCGCGCCGATCTCGACCCGCACTACGACCAGGTGGAAAGCATGCTCGGCGCCACCCCCTACCCCTACGCCGGCACCCCCAAGACCCAGGCCCTCCACCAGGCCGCGCACCAGCTGGGCCTCCCTGTGTCCCGGCCGCCGCTCGCCGTCTCCTTCGCCCATCGGCCCGGCGCCCCACCCGTGCAGGGAGCGCCGATCGACGAGCCCGCGTTCGGTAATCTGCACGGCTCGCCGCGCAGCACGTGCCGGCTGTGTGGCGAGTGCGACGTCGGCTGCAACTACGGCGCCAAGAACACTCTCGACCACACCTACCTCTCCGCGGCCCGCCACCACGGAGCCGACCTGCGCACCCGCTGCGAGGTCCGGAGCTTCGCGCCCCGGCCCGGCGGCGGCTACGACGTGCACTACGTCGTCCACGACCCGGACCGCGAGGGCAGACGCACCGCCACCGACCGGCTGCCCGTGCTCCGGATCGCCTGCCGCCGCCTGGTCCTGGCGGCCGGCACCTTCGGCACGACCTATCTCCTGCTGCGCAACCGCGCGGCCCTGCCCGGTCTCAGCAGCGCACTCGGCACCCGCTTCTGCGGCAACGGCGACCTGCTCGGCCTCGTCCTGCGTGCCGGCGCCGGCGCCGACGAGGGCCGGCCGCTGCGGCTGGACAGCAGCAGAGGCCCGGTCATCACCAGTGCCATCCGGGTCGGCGACGAACTCGACCAGAACGGCTCGACGGGACGGGGCTGCTACATCGAGGACGCCGGATACCCCGACTTCGTCGCCTGGCTCGCCGAGTCCTCCCAACTGCCGGGCAGCGTCCGCCGGCTGCTCGGGTTCGGCCTGCACCGCCTGCTGGCCCGGCTCGGCGCGGGCCCCTCGAGCCACATCAGCAGCGAGCTTGCACTGCTGCTGGGGCCTGGCGTGTTCTCCGCGTCGTCACTGCCGCTGCTGGGCATGGGACGGGACGTGCCGGACGGCCGGATGCGACTGCGCCGCGGCAGCCTCGACGTCGACTGGACCTCGCTCACCTCACGCGCGTATTTCGAGCGAGCCCGCGCGACCATGCGGGACATCGCCGGGGCGCTCGGCGGCGACTTTCTCGACAACCCGTTGTGGTGGTGGGGGAATCGGGTCATCACCGTGCATCCGCTCGGCGGCGCCCCGATGGGCCGCCATCCCGGAGAAGGTGTCTGTGACGACGGGGGCGAGGTCTTCGGCTTTCCCGGGCTGTATGTTCTGGACGGCGCGCTGCTGCCGGGAGCGGTGGGCGCCAACCCGTCGCTGACCATCGCCGCCGTCGCCGATCGCGCCTGCGACCGAATCCTGGAGACGGACTCCCTGCTCGCCGCCGTGGGCCCGGTGCTCACAGCGCGCGCGCCCAGTGCCCCCAAGACCGGCGTCCGGCCCGTGGAGGAGCCGGCCACCCGGCCCGGTGCCGGGTCCGCCCGGGTGGCACGCGGCGGGCCGGACGCAGAGGCGTGTACCAGCCTGAGCTTCACCGAGGAGATGAAAGGCCACATCGCACTCGACGTCGATGATCCCCGCCAGGGGCGCACCCTCGGGCGCTCGTTGGGGCAGCGGCTGAGTTTCCGCCTCACCATCACCGCCGCAGACGTCGAGCGCTTCGTCGCCGATCCCGACCACATGGCCGACGCCGCCGGCCACGTCGACTGCGACGTCCTGGGCGGCCGACTCGGTGTCGAGCGCGGCTGGTTCAACCTCTTCACCCGGGCCGACGATCCGTATCGACGGCGCATGCTCTACCGCCTCCACCTGCGCACCCCGGGCGACACCCCGCTCACCCTCACCGGCCACAAGGAGGTGGCCGACGATCCGGGTCTGGACGTCTGGCCCGACACCTCCACCCTCCACGTCCGGCTCCTCGCCGGACACACCCGGCCGGACGACGACGCCACCGCGACCGTGATCGGCGCCGGCGTCCTCGTCATCCAGCTCGGCGACTTCCTCCAGCAGCTCACCACCTTCCGCACCACAGGCCCGCATCCAGCCCGGGCCATGGCACGCTTCGGCCGGCTGTTCCTCGGCGAACTGTGGACCGTCTACGGCCGCCGCCTCCCCACCCCGGTGGTGCACGGGAACCCGCCATGAACGTCGAGGAACTGCGCGCGCACGCCGAAGCCCTCGGCTTCAACCCGCGCGACCAGGTGCGCTGGCTGGCGCCGACGGCCCTCGCCCGCACCGCCGTCAAGGTGCTCTTGGCTGACGTGTTCGCGGGATACGCCGACAAACGGGAGATGCAGGGAACCCTCGGGGCCGCACCACTGCGGGCACCGCTGGACGAGCCCGATGCGCAGGAGATGTGGCTCGACTTCGTCGCCGACCTCGGTGACGGCTTCGACTCCACGGCATCGGTGGCCTGCTCCGTCGCGGCCGACGACCTCGCCGTCGGTGACGCCCGGCTCCCGCGCGGCTCGCTGCTCGTCCTCGGCGGCGACGAGGCATACCCGGTCGGATCGGTGCCGGCCTACCGGGACCGCACGACCGGACCCTACGCCTGCGCCCTGCCCCGCGTGGACGGGCGAGCGCCCCTCATGCTCGCCCTGCCGGGAAACCACGACTGGTACGACGGTCTCACCGCGTTCCTGCGGACCTTCACCCTCCAGCGCCCCATCGGCGGCTGGCAGACCCGGCAGACCCGCAGCTACTTCGTCGTCCAGCTGCCCCGGCACTGGTGGCTCGTCGGCCTCGACACCCAGCTCGGCTCCCACCTCGACGAGCCCCAGCTGCGCTACTTCCAGGACCAGCTGTCGGCGCGGCTGCAGCCCGGCGACGGCGTCATCCTCTGCTGCGCCGAACCCACCTGGGTCAAGTGCGAAGGCGACCCCGACGCCTTCGACGCGCTGCACTGGTTCGACCGGACCATGGTGCGCACCCGCCTCGATCCGCACACCGGTGAACGACAACCCACGCACGCGTCCATCAGGCTGTGGCTGACGGGCGACAAACACCACTACGCCCGGTACGCCGAGCAGCTCCCGGAGGACGTGCCGGAACGCACCGAACTGCCGCCCGATCCACGCCGCCGCCAGATGGTGACATGCGGCCTCGGCGGCGCCTTCCTGGCATCGACACACACCCTGCCCCCTGCCCTGCGGCTGCCGGCCCCCGGCAACCGGATGCGCGAGAAGGACGACCCGCCGGCCTGCTACTCCCTCGCCCGTGACAGCGTCTATCCCACGCTCCCGCACTCCCGCCGGCTCGCCCGCCGCATCGCCCTTCCCTGGTCCCCGTACTGGCTGCCCCGACGCAACCCCGGCTTCTGGCGGCTCACCGCAGCCGTGCACCTCGCGGCCTTCGTCACCCTGGCGTTCCTGTTCGCGGTGGAACAGAAACGGCTGCAGCCCGTCGCTGCCGTACGCCTCGCGCACGCAGCGGACCTGGGCGAATTCATCCGGGACGCGGCGATCGCGTGCGCGGCCCTGCTGTCGATCGGCCACCTTGTGCGGTGGAAGAAGCGCCGGCACCTCCGCGCTCCCCGAGCCACGCAACCGGCCCGGGTCACCAGCGCCGTGCTGGCACAGACGGTCGTGGCCTTCGCCGTTTTGGCCGTCACGGTCGCACTGCCCTTCCCGGTCGCGTGGCCCGGATGGGCGGTGCTGGTCGCCTGTCTCGCGGTCGCCGCCGCGATGGGCGCCGCCGCCGGCTCCGAGGCCTTCGCGCTGTGGGTGCTCTCAGCTCGCGGCGGCGCGGTCGCCGACTGGCAGATGTCGGGACAGGCGGTCGAGGACCACAAGGGCTTCCTCCGCGTGCACATCGCCTGCGACGGCGACCTGGTCGTGCACCCGCTGGTGCTGGACACCGTCTGCCGCCAGTGGGACCTGACGGACGCCCCCGACCGGTGCAAGCGGGCGGTGCCCGCGGAGGCACTCGTCGTACGGCTCATCGAAGATCCCATCGTGATCGCCCGGGAGGCGAAACCGCCATGACCGCACCCCCGCCCGCCCGCCCCGAGCACCGCCACCGGACGCCCACCAGCCCCACGACCCGCCGTGACCACATCACCGAGGTCCAGCCGTTCACCGCGCGCGACGGCCGGCCGCTGACCGTCGTGCACGTGCGGGGCCGGTACCCGCCGTACCGCGGACCGGTGCTCGTCGTCCACGGTGCCGGGGTCCGCGCCGAACTCTTCCGGCCACCCCTGCCCCGCACCCTGGTCGACGCGCTCATCGACGATGGCTGGGACGTGTGGCTGCTGAACTGGCGGGCCTCCATCGACCTCGACCCGGTGCCCTGGACCCTCGACGAGGCCGCCGCGTACGACCACCCGGCCGCCGTCGCCCACGTCCTGGCCGCCACCGGTGCGGACCGGCTCAAAGCGGTCGTGCACTGCCAGGGCTCCACCTCGTTCATGATGGCCGCCGTGTCCGGGCTGCTGCCCGAAGTGGACACCGTGGTCAGCAACGCGGTCTCACTGCATCCCGTCGTCCCGGCCCTGTCCCATTTCAAGATCCACTGGGTGGCGCCGGCCGTAGCCCGGGTCCTGCCGCACCTCTCACCGGCCTGGGGCGACCGGCCCGAGGGCCTCGTGGCCGGCTGCGTCGCCGGATTCGTCCGCACCACCCACCGCGAGTGCCGCAACGGCGTCTGCCGCATGGTCAGCTTCACCTACGGCTCGGGACGGCCGGCCCTGTGGTCGCACGCCAACCTCGACGAAGCCACCCACGACTGGATCCGGGGAGAGTTCGCCGAGGTCCCGATGACCTTCTTCGCCCAGATGGACGCTTGCGTCCGGGCCGGCCGTCTGGTGGCCACCGGGCAGGTCGAGGGGCTTCCGCACTCCTTCGCCGACCGCCCACCGCAGACCGACGCCCGGTTCGCGCTGCTGGCCGGTGAGGACAACCGCTGCTTCCTCGCCGACAGCCAGCGCCGCACCCACGCCTTTCTGCAGCGCCACCGCCCCGGCCGCGACAGCCTGCACGTCCTGCCCGGCTACGGCCACCTGGACGTCTTCCTCGGCCGGCGCGCCGCGACCGACACCTATCCGCTCATCCTTCAGGAGCTGACCCGATGAACCCCGCACTGGGCCTGGTACGGCTCGCCCTGTCCGCATCGCCGTCACCCTTCCCCCGCAGGCAGCGACGCATCGCCGGGCGGCACGCGCTCGTCGACGACATCCCCTTCGTCCTGCCCGTGAACTCCGCCGACACCCCCACGCTGATGGCCGCGTTCCCCGTCGACCGTCGGGCAGCCGCCCGTCTGCTGCCCGGCGGCGAACTCCACCCGCTGGCCCTGCCGGGCGGCCGCGGCCTCCTGGTGATCACCGTGGTCGACTACGCCCGCACCGACATCGGCCGCTACATCGAGTTCTCCGTGGCCCTTGCCTGCACCCACGGCCCCCGCCCCGCCCCGTCGCTGCTGCCCGGCCTGTTGCGCGGCAGCTTCGGCACCGGCCAGTACGTCGTGGACCTGCCGGTGAGCAGCGAGATTTCGGTCAAGGGCGGCAAGGGCATCTGGGGCATGCCCAAGCACCGGGCCAGCCTCGATTTCCGCGTGCAGGAGCATGCCGTGTCCAGCCAGTACGAGGACGACGGCCGGCTCGGCATGTTCATAGAGATCGACCGCCCACCGGCCACCCGGCTGCCGTTGCGGATGGCCGCTGTCAACTACTGCGCCTTCCGCGGCATGCTGATGAAGTCGTCCGTCTACTTCGAAGGCGATGCCGACATCGCCGTCGGCAGGCGGGCCCGCGCCCGCCTCGTCATCGGCGACGCACCCCGCGTCGCGGCCCTGCACGGCCTCGGTATCGGTGACCGACCCCTGTTCACCTGCTATCTGCCCTCGACCCGCGGCATCCTCGACGACCACTTCGAAAGCTGGTTCCTCACCAGCGAGAGGCCCGGCCACACCTTCGGCGAACCGCTCCAGAGCGTCGTGGGTCTCGGTCAGTCCCAGGAGTGGACCGCACCTCCGCGTATCGACATAGGTGCGCGTTCATGAACACCTGCCTCGTCCCGGTGAACAAGACGATCCGCGACGGCCGGTTCGACGGCCGCAGTGGGCTCACGCCGCTGTGGGTGCGGTGGATGCGCCTCCATGACATCCGGTTCGTCGATGCCCCCCTGACCTGGGCCGCGATCGTCTGGTACATCACTGCGAGGGGCGACCTCCGGGGAGCGCTGTCGTGATGCCGCTCCCGGCCCGGGTGACCGGTGACCCGCTCCGGCTGGTGCTGCTGGCCATCGCCGCGGTGACGGTGGTCACCGGAGCCTGTCAGCTCATCGCGCCCGGCCCCGTCCTGCGGCTGCTGGCGACCGGTCCGGACGATCCGTCGGCCCTGAGTCTGCATTTCTTCGCCACCGTCGGAATGTTCATGGTCGTGGTCGGCGGACTGCTCGCCCAGCAGCTGCTGACACGGGAGGCCCCCGGTTTCCCGCTGCTGTGGGTGGGCCTGCAGAAGTTCGGCGCGTTCGCACTGGTGACGGTCGGCGTGGCGAGGGGCCTGCTGATCGCTGCGGCGCTGCTGGTGGCGTTGTTCGACCTGGCCACGGCCGGGCTGTGCGGGCTGCTGTGGCGGCGCGGACGCCGCTGGCTTGCCGGTGTCGTCGGCCAGACCCCGAAGGACAGGGCCGGAGCAGGCGGGCAGGGGATGCGATGAGTCGGTCGTTGGTCCTTGCCGGAGGCGGGATGCGGGTCGCGTGGCAGACCGGTGTGGTCCGCGCCCTGTACGAGCACGGTCTGACGTTCGACCACATCGACGGCACCTCCGGCGGAATCCTGACCACCGGCATGCTGCTGTCCGGCCAGGACCCGGCTGAGATGGCACTGCGCTGGTCAGCCCTGCGCGTGCGCGACTTCAGTTCGCCGCTGCCCCTGTCGGGCTACCTGCGCGGCCCCTGGGCCCTGCCGGCCCTCGGCGACGCCGACGGCGTGATCCACCGGGTCTTCCCCGCGCTCGGCATCGACCCCCACACCATCCGGTCCTCACAGCTGGCCGGCACCTTCAACCTCGTCGACTTCGCCGACAAGACCTGCGTGGCGGTACCGCACACCGACATCGACGCGCAGCTGCTGGCCGCGGGCATGTCGCTGCCGCTGTTCCTGCCGCCGCTGTGCCGCGACGGGCACGTGTGGACCGACGCCGTATGGGTCAAGGACGCCAATGTGGGCGAGGCGCTGCGGCGCGGTGCCGACGAGATCTGGCTGGCGTGGTGCATCGCCAACAACCCCTACTGGGGCGACGGGCCGCTGGAACAGTACGTCCACATGATCGAGATGTCCGCCAACGGGGCGCTGTTCGCCGAACTGGACGCCGCCACCCGGCCGTTCATTCTGCACGTGGTCAAACCGGAGTATCCGCTGCCGCTGGACCCGGAGTTCTTCGCCGGGCGCATCACCGCGGACACCCTGATGGAGATGGGCTACCGCGACGCCGTGCGGTACCTCGACGGGGCCCATCCGTCCGGTGTCCCGAAAGATCCGGGCTGCACGGCGATGCGCCTCACGCCCCGCGGAGTGCGCTATCGCGAACGTCTGCACGGCACCCTCGGCGGCGCCGAGCTCGTCCTGGAAGTCGCTGTCGACCTGCCCCTGCCCGACGGCGACGCACCGTCAGCCGGCGCCCGGTTGGTCGGACACGTCGACCACCAGCCGTGGGGCGGCCGGGTGCTGCTGACCGACGGCCGGGCGCAGACGGACGGCGGCACCTTCACCTACACGGCACGGGCGTCGATTGCGGGCCGCCGGCAACCGCTCCGGATCGGCCGTGCCCCCGCCACCGCACCGATCCGGGCGCTA
This sequence comes from Streptomyces sp. NPDC005574, assembly GCF_040605435.1. Taxonomy (NCBI): domain Bacteria; kingdom Bacillati; phylum Actinomycetota; class Actinomycetes; order Kitasatosporales; family Streptomycetaceae; genus Streptomyces; species Streptomyces sp. NPDC005574. The sequence goes on along the minus strand of NZ_JBEXCW010000144.1, from coordinate 4,924 downwards.
TGGACCCGGGTCGGCTCGATGGTCCTCGAGGTCGGCGACGACACGGTCAGTACCCTCGCTCTCGGGCCGCGCGATGCGGCGTACGCGCTGGCCTCCGTCACCCCCCTGGGCACGCACGGGCTGCACGAGCGCCTCGACGCGGTCGCCGACCTGGCCGCAACGCGGCTGGTGCGGGCGGCCGCGGGCGGCGGTCGCTGAGCAGGGGCCGAAAACGCTCAGCCAGGACGGCCGCTGCGGGAGCGCTTACTCATCCGCTCCCAGAAGAGACGCAGTTCTGCCAGATCGGTGTGCCGCTGCCAGGGGGCTTCAGGGTGCAGCAGGGACCGTGACCGCGACAGCACCGTGAACTGCGCACGGCAGAAGGCCTCGGACAGCGCCGGGCGGTGGCCGCCCGGTCCCGGGGGCGGGTAGGGGCAGAGCTCGAAGGCGCAGTCGTCGCGGCAGTTGGAGCCGGCGCGGGCGGCGGCCGTGCGCACCAGGCCGCCGTCGGGATCGAGCGGACGGCGGTCCTTGGTCAGGCACGGCGGCAGATCCGGGCGGTCGGTGCGGTGCAGGCGCTGCAGCCGGTCTTTGGGCCAGTCGCCGCGGTCGGCGAGGTTGAGCAGCAGCAGGACATCCGCGAGGAGCTGCTGGGCCCGGGGATGCAGCGTGCTCCAGCCCGTGGACGGCGGAATCCACAATTGGTGCTTGCGCACCTCCTCGCCGGCCGACTGCGAACCGACCTGCGCGCTCACCCCGCATTCATCGATCCACAGGAACCGCTCGGGCTGACGCGTCTGCAGGGCCCAGACGCACAACTCCGCGGCGGCCTCGACAAACGGGTGCTGCGGTGTGCCGTCCCGCAGAGCGAGCCACTGACGCACCTGCTCCGCCGGATCCGAGCCTCGGTCGGCTGGGCGGCCCGCTGCCGAACCGCCGTCGGGCAGCTCCCACAGCGTCAGCGCGTGCAGCAGAGTGAGCCGCGTGAACCAGAACCGGGAGCGCTTGAGCATGTCCCAGGCCTGCTCGATGAGGTACTCGCGGGCCTGCGGCCGGGCATGCGGGTGGCGGGCCCGACGGTTGGCGGCGTACTTGAACCCCTGCGCCAGCGCGATCTCCAGCGTCAGGTCCAGCGGCTTCACGCCGGAGCCGTTCCGGGCACCGACACGCTCCACCCAGCCCGCCAGGATCTCGTACGGGGTGGCATGGTGGCGGCGTACGGTGACCGAGCCCACGAGCAGCGGGATCAGCCAGGCGCACAGCGTGTCGTGACGCCACTCGCGTTCCTCCTCCTCGCGTTCCTCATCCTCCAGCCGACGCAGTGGTGCGAGACCGACCGGGGCCTGCGGGCGTGCGGTGTCCTCGCCGGCAGGAACGGCACGCGGCTGCTGGCTCTCCCACATGTCCAGCAGCCACTCCGGCCTGCGCTCCATCGGCCGCTCCGGCTCGGTCCGCGGGGCCAGCAGCCGCGCCTGGAGCAACTCGAAGGCACTGTCGCCGCCCGCGCCGATCTCGTGCGCGATGGCCACCCGCACACCGTAGGAGGACTCCAGACAGCCGATCTGCAACAGCTCCGCGTACGCCGGATGCATGCCGTGCCGGCGGTCGATGCTGCGCAGGGCTTCACCGAAACGGGAGACGAGCAACTCCTTGGCCACGCCCAACGAGTGCGGGTCGCGGGCCTGGAAGTCGGGCCACGCCGTCGTCAGCTCCATCGCGATGCGGTGCTGCTGCGAGGCCCTGTCGACGCTGTCGATCTGCAGCGCCGCGGCGTAGAGCTGGACCGCCTTGGTGTGCAGGGTGCGGCGGAAGACCTGCCTCGGGTCGGCCGGGTCGTGCGGCACCTCGCCTGCCCGACGGCCGCCGGGTTGCTGCGCAGGGCCAGGTCCGCGGTGTGCGCGGGCCCGGTCCGGGTGGGCGGCGTCGTCCCGCTGGGCCTGGTCCGCAGGGGGCGCGTTCTGCTGCGCTCGGCAGGCCGCGCCCAGCACCAGGTCGCGCGCTACGGACACCGGGCACCAGGCCGTGCGGTTCCCGTGCGCTCTCCCGTGCGTGCAGGAGCCTTCCGGCGTCCTGGAGTGCAAGATCATGGCGATCAGCAGCTCCCGTCCCGGGTTCTCCAGCGCTGCGGGGAAGTATCGGTTCGCCGTGGGCTCCCCGGGTGTCTCCGGGCGGATCACCGCGTTCATGAACCGAGCGCCGAGATGGGCCTGGATCACACTGTGCTGGAACCGCACCCGCTCCCCACCGAGCTCCACCAGCCCCATGCCCGCGCCCCAGTGCGCGGCGAGCCGGATGTCCAGGCGGCTGCCCTGGACACGCCGCGCCAGCTCCGTCACGATCTCCGGAAATCGGGACTGCGCGGGGTCGCGCTCGTTGACGACGTCGCCGATGCGGACCTCGGCCGAGTCAGCGGCCAGCCCGGCGCACGCCAGGGCCGACAGGTACTCCAGCGTCGTTCGGCGATCGTCCCGGCCGAGCGGCAGGTGCGGACACAGCTGCCCGGTGACCAGGGCGTTCATCCAGGTGTCGACCAGATGCAGCCGCAGTGCCGCCCGATCGCCGCCGCGTGTCTCCACGCCCTCCTGTGACCGGCCGGTGAGTGCGCGTTCCAGCAGCCCCTCCTCGTGCAGTTCGCGCGCCACCTGCAGATACGTCGGTGCCTCGGCGATGCCGGCCTTTTCCACGATCCAGTCGAGCCGCTGCCGGTCCTCCCAAGGGGTGCCGGAGGAAATGTAGGCGAGCGCGGCCTCCTCGTTCAGCGGCTCCAGATCGGTCAGCGAGGCGTCCAACCCGCGCAGTGCGTCATGCGGGCGCGAGGCGATGACGAGCGGCATTCGTTCCTCGTTGGCCCGGCGGACCGCCAGCCGAATGAGCGTGTCCCGTTCCTCCGTCAGCCCGTCACCCGCAAGGGCGTCCTCCAGACCGTCCGCCAGGACGACGATGCGGCCCTGCTGGTTGAGACGGCGCCACACCTTCTCGGCCTCGTCGCCGGACCGGAGGTGCCCCTGCACCTCCAGCTTGAACCGGTCGAACGCCAACTGCCGGAAGTCCAGCTCGCCCTCCACTCCGCGCAGCCGCAAAGGCACGGGCACCGCACCCTGCCGGGCCAGTTGCCGGGTGAGCAGCACAAGCAGCGCAGTCTTCCCCGTCCCGATGCCACCGACCACCACATGCGTGCGGCGGAACCGGCTGTCGCGCAAATCCTCCATGAGCACCTCGCACAGCTGGTCCCGCCCCACCACCCGCCCGAAAATCCCACCCGCCGTCTGCACCATGTCCCGCGGCGTTTCCCGGGCCTTGCGGAGGTAGGCGCGGCTCACCCGCGTGAATCTGAAGGAGAGGTACGCAACGGTGGCCAGAGCGAGGGTGAGGAAGGGCATCACAATGCTCTGCAGGAGGCCGCAGGCGAAATTATGGTCCTTGGTGCACTGATCCTCGATCCAGCGGAACGGAGCGTGGAACGGCGTTTCTCCCACCAGTCTGGCCACTGCCATGACGATGAGGAACACCTCCGCGAATGCGCCGAGGAACGTGAACCCCAGGATCGGGAAGTACCAGCGGCTCTTGCGCACGCGCCACGTGTGGGCACGGTCGTAGCCCTGTTGACTCAGCCGGGAGGAGGAAGGCCTGCGCAGGTTCACGTGACGGTGGTTCCATACCCGTCGCCCGGGAATGCCCGCTGCGCAGGCGGTTCATTCTCCCACCCTGAAACATTCACCCGGCCGGAGCCGCCTGATCCCTCTGCGGCAGCCCGGATACCACGCAGCGGCAGCCACATTCGCTCGCGACCCGTAGCCGCGACATCCGGGACCGCCGCTGATCGACCACCCGGCGCGCAGACATGATCCGAGCTGTCGGGTGGACCCTGTCGGCTACTGAACCGCCTCGATCACGCGGTCCGCCACCTCGGTCACCGGCCTGGACGCATCATTGATCGTCGCGCCACGGCTTTCGTATATCGCTCGCATCCGAGGATTCCACTTCAAGGCCGCCGCGAGCTCTTCGGGATGCCGGCCGAACGCGTTCGTCGTGCGGGTGGCGAGCCGGTGGCGGAGGGTGCCCTCGTCGATCACCAAGCACACGACGAGATCGAAAAGATCCCGGACGTCTGCCTCGTTCTCCGCCGACCCGCACAAGAACGCGGTCCGGAAACGAGATTCCTCGACGAGGGCCTCAACGCGCTCGCGGACGATCGCCCACCCGTACCGATCGAGCCAGCCCCCAGGAACCGGATAGGGGGATCCAATACGACCTGACCCGTAACCCGGTCGATCCAGCGGCTGAAGCCGTCCTCGTCGGAGTCGAGCGCGACATAGCCACGCGCTCGCAACACCCCGCAGACGGTGGACTTACCAGCCCCTGAATTGCCCGTCACCCACACCAATGTCACACCGCCAGGGTAGACACGACCAGCCTCGGGCTGTGTCCCGCGCCAGCAGTCGATCTTCAGTAGGTGTGTCATTCCTCCTGCTGGCGCGTCAGTTCCTCCTCTGGCCCAACACTGCAGCCGTCGCCGCTGTTTGCTTCAGGAACGGGCGAGTTCCCGGCCGGTCGCGGCCCGGCTGTCGTGCAGCGTCAGTACTGTTCGGTCTCCACGAAGCCCGAGTCCGCGTCGTCATCGGCACCGAGTGCGGCGGCGGTGGGGTCGAATCCGGGCGGGCTGTCCTTGAGGCCCAGGCCCATGCCGGCCAGCTTGGCCTTGACCTCGTCGATGGACTTGGCACCGAAGTTGCGGATGTCCAGCAGGTCGGCCTCGGAGCGGGCGACGAGTTCACCCACGGAGTGGACACCCTCACGCTTGAGGCAGTTGTAGGACCGGACGGTGAGCTCGAGCTCCTCGATCGGCAGCACGAGGTCGGCGGCGAGGGCGGCGTCCGTGGGGGACGGGCCCATGTCGATGCCCTCGGCGTCGATGTTGAGCTCACGCGCCAGACCGAACAGCTCG
>NZ_JBEXCW010000143.1:0-13725 GCF_040605435.1 Streptomyces sp. NPDC005574 | reverse complement strand
GGCCAGGAGCAGAACGAGAAGCAGGGGAACCATAGTTATCAACCTCCGAGGCTCCTGATGCCCGGCCGATCACAGAACACGCAGCCGATTTCCCTTGTTTCTTCACGAGTCTTCCGGGCACCCGGTCCGCTTTTGGCGACCGTTCCCGGTGACTTCCCAGCCGATGGAGGGCCCGTTCCCGCCCGCCGGCCGCCAACCGGATGCGAGGCGCAGGCGGGAGGATGGCTGAGCCGTTGCTCCCGGTCCTCCACCCGGGTGGCTCAGGGAGTGGTCCGGCGAGGCGTGTCGCTGGGCCCGGGGTGCAGGATCTGTTCGAGGTAGCCGGGGCCGGACGGCGGGACGACCTCCTGGGCGGTGCGGTACCGCAGCGTCTCGGTCTGCCAGGCGTGGTAGCCGCTCATCCACGCGGCCATGATCTCCATGTAGGTGTCCACGGCCGCCTGCTCCTGCGGGCACAGTCGCAGCTGGGCGCAGACGGCGGGCGTCTGCGCGGTGAGTTCGCGGAACCGCCGTACGCACCGGTTCACGCGGTGGCGCACGGCCGTGACGGCCTCGGCGCGGGTGAGGTGACGCGCGTGTTCCAGGACGAGAACGAGGTTGTCCACGTCGCCGCGCGCCTCCTCCTTCTCCACGGAGTACACGTCGTTGCACATCAGGGTGACGTCGATGGCCGCCTGCCGCATGATGCGCAGCTGAGGTGAGTGGAAGGCCGCCGCCGGGACGGTGATGCCGGCGGCGCGTTCACCGAGGGACAGGGGCAGGTCGGTGGCGGCGATGCCGCGCCGTACGTGCAGGTAGGTCTCCAGGTCGGCGGGGGTGCCGCGGACGCGGCCTATCGCCTCGTGGGCGTGTGCGGCGAAGTAGTACTCCCACTCGTGTGCGGTACGGGCGGTCCAGGCTGGGTGGGCACCCCGGGTGCCGCGAACCCGGATGTCGGCGAACGCCGCCGTGCACGGGTCGGCGCCGGCCGGCGGGGTGGCGCCGTGGGCGACGTCGATCAGCCGCCGGCACACGCGGGCGGTCCGGGCGGGGTCCCTGCCGAGCGGGCCGTCGAACTGGTCGTCGAAGACGAAGAAGAAACCCATCGCGTCCGCGCACAGTGCCAGGGCGGGCCCCTGGGCGTGCGGGAAGCCGAGGGCGGCCAGCCGGGGCATGTCCCAGGAGGCGTACCAGGCGGCCGAGCGGTCGTCCGTGACCAGGCCGAACCGGCGCACCCATGCAAGGTTGTGCCGACGGGCCTCGTCGAGCCCGGGGCCGACCCCCGTGGCGGCGGGAAGGTCGAAGTCGACGTCCTGCGGCACGGCATCCTCCCGGTGTAGGTGGCGCCCGAGCCGGTCCGGGAGAGGCGCCCTCCACCGTGGCGCGGCTTCCCCGACCGACCGGATTACGGAGCGGAAACGATTCTGCGGGCGAGTCGTGACGACCGGAGGCGTTGACGGACGACACCGACGCCACGGCCTTGGATGCCGTCGCGCGAGATCCTCCGTACAGGCTGACCTCGGGCCCTGCCGGTCACCCCGTCTCGGAGACCGGCAGGGCCGCAGGACCGGACGCTCCCGGAGCCGGTGTTGTGGTCGGAGCCGAAGCCGTGCTCGGAGCTGGAGTCGAGGTCGTGCTCGGAGCCGGTGCCGGAGCCGAACCCGTGTTGGGAGCCGGTGCCGGAGCCGAACCCGTGTTGGGAGCCGGCGCCGGAGCCGAACCCGTGCTCGGAGCCGGAGCTGGCGCCGGAGTCGTGAGGTCCAGCGCGAGTGGCTCCGGGCCGCCCCCGACGCCCAGCCGTTCGAGGGAGAAGGCCATGGACGCGCTGACGCTCCCCGGTGTGCGGAACCCCTCCGTGCCGCGGACGGCGGGCAGGTGGTCGCGGATCGACTCGGGCGTGGGGTCCTCCTTCCACAGCACTCCCTCGGTGGCGCCCAGGAAGATCCGCCCGACGCGGCGGCCCGCCGCGTGCAGCAGTTCCCCGGAGAAGGGCACGGACTCGTGGGCCAGGAGCGCCACCACGGACGCGACGAGCCGGGCGGGGAACAGGTCGGTGAGCAGCGCCGTCATCGGCGCGTCACCCTGGAGCGCCTCGAGGGACATGCGGGTGGCGGCGATCGGTACGACCGCGTTGACCTTGATGCCGTACGGCGCCCCCTCGGCGGCCGGTGACGTGGTCAGACCGAGCACTCCGCCCTTGCCGGCGGCGTACGCGCTGAGTCCGGTGTCGCCGAAGAGGGCGTCGGAACACGTGTTGACGATCCGCCCGTACCCGGACGCGACCATGTGCGGCCATACCGCCCGCAGCATGTTCAGGGTGCCGCCCACATGGGTGTCCAGCACGCGCCGGCACTCCTCGTCGGAGAGGTCCTCCAGCGGGCGCATCACGGAGATTCCCGCGTTGTTGACCAGGACGTCCAAGCGCCCCCAGCGTTCCACCGCAGCTCCCGCGACAGCCCGGGCGCCGAGCGTGGTCGTCACGTCGTGGACGTCCGCCACCGCCTGCCCGCCCCGCAGCCGTATCTCCTCGGCCACCTCGTGCGCGGGCGACGTCGACGCGCCACGCCCGTCGATCCCCGTACCCAGGTCGTTGACGACCACCTTCGCGCCCCGCGCCGCGAGGAACAGGGCGTACTCCCGGCCCAGTCCGCGGCCGCCGCCCGTGACCACCACCACGCGATCGTCGAAACGGACCTCGTCCACCCCGCCACCACCCCTCCCGGAAGACGCGCCGTCACCGGCACACCCTGCCCCGGCAGGCGCCCGTCCGGACAGGGAGCGCAGGACTCGACCCGACGCATCCGCACACGCCACCCGTGCCACCGACCGCTCCGGCACGCGCCGTTGCGCTGCGGGGTCCCACGGCGCGGGGAATTTGCGCGCCGAGCGCCACTTGGGGAGGGGCAGCGGGTGCTAGTCGTCGTGGAGTTCGGCGCGGACGCGGCGTGAGGGCTGGAAGGTGTAGAGGCTGAGGACGTCGGGCGGATCGACCAGTCCGGGGCCGCCGTCGCCGACCCAGGTGGTGATGTCGGCAGCGGCGCCGGGGTCGTTGACCTGGCCGAGCCAGACGGGCCGTCCGCCGGCGACGCGTCCCTCGGCCGAGGGCTGGATGACGACGACGTTGGCGCGCTCGCACGCGTCGAGGCAGTCGGTGCGCCGGACCATCGCGACGCCGGCCAGAGCGGTGCGCAGGTCGGTGAGCTGGCCGTCGTGGTCGAGGTGGGGAACCTTGGCGGCTGTGCCGCAGCAGCACCCCCGGCAGACGGTGACGGTGCAGCGGGCACTGCTCGCACCGCCCGCCGCTGTGGGGACGGGGGTGCGGCTGCGCCGGGAGCGCTTGCTCACGCGGTGTCCTTTCCGAGGGCGTTGGTCCAGGCATGTCACGTAACGGGCGCAGGCCGTTGAGGCCCACCATGGCGGTGGAGGCTTCGTGGCCGGCCACGCCGAGGGGCAGCGGGAGAGCGGCCACGAGGCCCCAGGCCACCAGTGCGGTGATGCAGCCTGCGGCGACGACCAGATTCTGCACGACGAGGCGGCGCGCCCTGCGGGAGAGGGCCATGAGGGGGTGGGGAGGGCGGCGAGTCCGTCACGGACGGATGACGACGTCGGGTCGTTCACGGCCCGCCCTTCGGAGCGGTGACCATCGTCAGCACATCCGCGTCCGGCGTCCCCGCGGCCGAGCCCGTCACCGCCCATGGGGACCGACGCCCGCGCGGTCACCGCACCGCTCTGCCACGGGCGGCCGGCCGGTCATCGAGGACCCTGGTCGCCGGCACCGCGGGCCATCGACGCGGCTTCGCCCTGCGGCTCGGGACCGCGGGAAGGGTTTCGTCGCGCCTACACGGGTGAGGGGCCTATTGCAGCGCGCAGCGGCCGTATCGAAGATCGAGTGAGACGAATCACTAAAGATCTACGCGCCGCACGCAACTGCGACCCGTGTCGGCACTGTCTGACAGGGAGTCGGGCCCGTAGGGGTCGGGGAGCGAGAGAGCGGGGTAGGTCGTGGGGCGACACAGTGGCGGCATAGGAATCGCACTCGTCACGGTCGCGACGCTGGTGGGCGTGAGTGCCTGCGGCGGGGGCGGCAGTGACAAGGCGAGCGGGAACGGGAGCGACGCGAAGGCATCGGGGAAGGCCGCCGCGAGTGCCTCGCCCAAGCCGACGAAGCCCGCGGGTCCGCCGATGCTGCTGGAGACGATCACCCCGCAGACGGGCACCACGGTCGGCGTGGCCATGCCCGTCTCGGTGATCTTCACCGACCCGGTGGCGGAGAAGGCGCGGGCCGCGGTCGAGAAGCACCTGAAGGTGAGCGCCTCGCAGCCGGTGGCCGGCGCCTGGCACTGGATGGGCGACAAGCGCGCCGACTGGCGGCCCAAGACGTACTGGCCCGCCCACACCACCGTGAAGATCGACGCGGACATGAAGGGCGTCAGCAACGGCAACGGGCGCTACGGCGTCCACGGCTACACGCACACCTTCAAGATCGGTGACGACGTGCGCGCGGACGTCTCGGTCACCGGCCACACCATGAAGGTGACCCGCGACGGCAGCCCGGTCCGCACCCTGTCGATCAACGCCGGCAGCCCCGAGTACCCGACGTGGAACGGCACCATGGCCGTCATCGACAAGCAGGAGAAGGTCCACATGACCTCCTGCAGCGTCGGCATCAGCTGCGACAAGGGCAGCGCCAACTACTACGACCTGACCCTGCCCTGGGACGTCCACCTGACCCAGTCCGGCACCTACGTGCACTACTCGACCGGCGACCCCAACCCGGGCAGCGGCAGTGCGCGCGGCTCCCACGGCTGCGTCCACCTGTCCATGTCGGACGCCAAGTGGTTCTACGGGCAGGTCAAGCAGGGCGACCCGGTCACCATCACCGGCTCCTCCCGCGCCAAGGCGCCCGCCGACAACGGCTACGCCGACTTCAACCTCGCGTGGGACCAGTGGCTGGCCGGCAGCGCGTCGGGGGAGCAGACGACCGCCACCCTGTGACACCCCGGGGCGACGACACCGGTCGGCCCCGTCGGCCCCGCCCGCTCGCGGCGCAGCCCCGGCAGGCTCTCAGGGGCCGGTGAACCTCTTCACCGGCCCCTGAGAGCTGCGAGAGCCCGGGCCGGCCGGCATGGCGGGCCTCACGCCCTGACGGCCTCGGCGATCCGCCGCGCGGCCTGAGCGGGGGTGAGATGCGTGGTGTCGACGACCTCGGCCTCGCCGTGCAGCCATGTCCGGGCCGCCTCGGCGTACGGCTCCAGACGGGCGAGGCGGAACGAGGAGGAGCCCATCACGGTGTCCCCCTCGATGCGCCGGCGGAGGGTGTCCTGGTCGGCGTGCAGCACGAAGTGCCGTACGGGGACGCCATGATGGGCGAGGCCCGCGCTGATCTCGCGCCAGTACCGCTCGACCAGGACGGTCATGGGCATCACCAGGGTGCCGCCGGTGTAGTCGAGGACGCGGCGGGCGGTCTCCACGACGAGTGGCCGCCACGGCGGCCAGTGCTGGAAGTCGTCCGTCTCCGGCAGCCCCGGCGAGATGTCCATGAGTGTCTCGCCCACCTTCTCGGCGTCGAACACCCGCGAATCCGGGATCAGTTGCTGCACCAGCGCACTGGTGGTCGTCTTGCCCGCGCCGTGGGTGCCGTTCAGCCATACGATCATGCGCCCTCACGCTAGCGCCGTGACCGGAGAGGTTCACCGGCTCGCGACGCCCGGCACGGCTCCCCCAGCCTTCGGCCGGGGGTACCCCCACGCCGCGTTGTCGCGTCACCCGAGTACGTCCAGTACGCGGGCGATGCTCCGCCTTGCGATGCACCGCACCGGACGCCGCGAGCTTCCCGGCAAACCTTTCCGGTCACGGCACTGGCGCCGCCACGGACGGCGGCGACGGGGGAATCGGATCAGGCGCCACCCCGCCTCCCCGCTCCCCCCGCCTCGAAACGCCCAGCCCCAGTGCCCAGCCCACACCAGGTCGCGTGGCGGGGACCGGCCGGCTGTCGCAGCGCGTCACGGCGGGGCGTCCGCGTGTCCGACATGACAAAGAAATCGAACAAGCGATCTAATACCGGTATGGACGCCATCGACTTCCCCGACGACCTGGTGCGGACCCAGTACGCCTGGAACGCCACGTACGAAGCGCTCGCCTCGCCCCACCGCCGTGAGACCACGGCCCTGCGCCGCCGCCTGCTGCGTCTGTCCGTACGCCTGTGGTGGCATCCCTACTGGGAGACGGCCCCGTCGGTGCCGGCGGCGCGGGCGGAGCTGCGGGAGCTGGTCCGCGCCGGGAAGGCCGCGCGGGCCGCCTGAGAGCGGGACACCGGCCCGGCCCGGGGGAGTACCCCGGGCCGGGCGCTGTCAGGAGGCGTCGTCGTCCACCGGGCAGACGTAGCTGCCATAGGGGCCCCAGGTGGTGACCGACCGCGCTCCGTCGGCGAGGACTCCGCAGGTCAGGTCCGTGACCTTGGCGCCCTGAGGGGTGATCTCGCGGATGTGGATCTCCTTGTTCCGGGGGTAGTTGTGGCTGCCGTCCAGGGTGATGACCCCGGACTCCCCGACGTACTCGCGGACGCCGGGATCCTGCAGGTAGGTGACGAGCGCGCTGGGGGAGAAGGAGCGGTCGGTGGTGAAGATGGCGTCCATGGCCTCGGAGAGGATGTTGACGGCGTCGTAGCCGACCGCGGAGTCGGCCTCGGCGGACAGCCCGAAGGCGTCGTGGAAGCTCCCGGCGAACGGGCCGCCTGGGGTCGGCAGGCTGAACTGGTTGTAGAAGAGGGTCAGCGCGCCGTACTTCTGCGGCATCAGCCTCGGATGCAGGATCAGGTCCGGCGCGGGGCTCTCCGCCACCACCGCGACCCTGCCTCCGTGCGCGCGGCAGGCCCGGTTGTGCTGCATGTAGAGGAACAGGTCCTCCATGACGCTGGAGCGGCCCGTGTAGAGGACGAATCCGTTGGTGCGCTGGACCAGGGTGCAGACCGTGTCGGCGACGGCGCGGGTGCGGCGGCCGTCGTCCACCTCGCCGTAGGGGACCAGGCGCACCAGTCCGTCCGCGCGGTAGGCGGATTCGAACCGGTGGGCGAGGTCGGCGCTGAAGTACTCGTCCTGCGGGTCGAAGACGACGACGGCGGCCGGCCCGGTGGCGCCGGGGGCCGGCCGGGCCAGCGTGTGGAGCCGGGGCGAGTGGCGGGCGAAGGCGGCCACCACCTCGGCGATGCGTGAGTCGGGCGGGGAGAGCTGGAAGTACGACACGGGGGAGGCGCCCTCGACCATGCGCTGCCCGGAGACGCCTGTGCCCAGCACGGTGATGCCGCGCGCCCCCAGCTCGATCGCGGCCCGCTGCGACTCCGGGCGGCTCTGGGTGAGGCCGATGACGGCCGCGATGTGGTCGCGCTCCGCCCGGTCGATGATGGTCTGCGCGACGTCCACGGCGGAGTGGCTCTTCCCGGCCCCCGCCCCGGTGCCGGAGCCGGTGCTTGTGTCGGCCGCGCCGCGGGAGCCGTAGCGGAAGTACTCGCCGGCGTTGGCGATGATCAGCCGCACGGGCACCTGCGACTTCAGGTGACTGTCGTTGACCTGCTTCTGGGCCAGCAGTGCGCCGCGCAGCATCTGGAAGCCGGTGGGCACGGTGCGCTTGGACTCCGAGCCGACGCTCAGCGGCGCGAAGAACACGAGGCTGCGGTACGGCCCGCTGGTGTCCACCCGGGCGTTCTGGCGGCCGAGGGTCCGCTCCAGCTTCCTCAGGTCCGGCGCGTACAGGCCGTGCGCGAGGTCGCAGCCGTCGGTGCCGTCGGTGAGACCGACCACCTCCCCGCTCGGCACCTGCCGGCAGGAGGCGGAGGCGGCCGTGCCGGTCGGGGGGGAGTGCGTGTCGGAGAGGTGCCCCACCACCGCCCGGGACAGGAAGAAGCCGCCGGCGCACAGCAGGGCCGCGGCGGTGACGGCGGCCGTCGGCCTCGCCCAGTCCAGGCGGCTGGGTCGGCGGGGGGTCACGGCGCGGTGGACGGCCAGCCAGTCCTTCGCCGTACCGTCGTCGTCGGTCCGTGGCAGCGCCAGCACGTGCACGGCCTCGGTGGCCCGACCCGCCGCGGCCGCCGTGAACAGCGCGGTCAGCGCCTGTTCGGCGCGGCGGGTGCCGGCGACGCCGCCCTGCGGTGGAACGGCGGGGCGCGGGGGTCCGGCGGCGTAGGAGGGGAGCTCGGCCGTGGCGGCGCCCAGCACCAGCAGGGGGCTGGTGCCGGTGTCGCGGGCGACGGCGGCGTAGGTGTCCAGGAACTTGCGGCAGGCCGAGCCCTCGCCGCCCACGGTCGGCAGAAGTACGACGAACGCCCAGCGGCGGCGCGGGCGGCGCCGGCTCCACACCCGGGGCCGGCCCGCCCTGACCAGGTCCCGGATCAGCGCGGTCAGCAGGACCTGGCGGACCACCGCCTCGTCGCGGACCGCGAGGGCCGCCGCCTCCGGGTGCCGGGGCTCGGCCCCGTCCGTGGCGAGCGTGTGCCGGTGTGCCGCGCGCAGGGCCGATGCCGCGTTGAGGAAGCTGCGGCCGGCCTGGTTCAGCATGCGGCCCACCCACGGGTGATGCCGGTCGACCCGCACGCCGTACCACTTGCGCCACAGCCAGCCGGCCGGTACCACGGTCAGCAGCCTGACCAGCGCTCCCCACCGTCCGCCGACGGCGTCGCCGAGCTGCGCCGTGCCGGGGGAGGGCTGGTACCGCCGGGCGATCCGGTCGCAGAGCATGCTCTGCAGGGCCTGGCGTTCCTCTTCCGCGCCGGGCGGCAGGACGGCCCGCAGGACCGCGAGACAGGTGTCGAACTCGGGCAGCCGCAGGGGCCCGGCCTTCTCCGGCATGGAGGCGCGCAGCTGGAACGCCACGTCCTCCAGCAGCTGTACCTGCGGGGCGGCGGCGTCCTCCTGCGGGCCGGTGCGCACCGGCCGCGCGTCGTCGACGACCGCGTGCGGAGCGAGGCTGGCCAGATACCGGTCCGGCTCGTTCTCGGAGGACACCAGGCGTTGCCGGTACGCCAGCACGAGGGTGGTGAGCCCCGGGTCCGGCTCGGCGGCGGCCGTGCCCGGTGCCGGGTCGCCGTCCGGCTCGCGGGCGAGCAGCAGGGCCGGCAGCCGGTGCCCGCGCGACTGCGGCAGGCGCGGGCGGCCGGTCTGCCGCTCGGCGACGTACTCGTCGATGACCTGGACGACCTTGTCGAAGCCGGCGGGCAGGACGAGCTGTTGCTCGTCTCCGGGGGATGGGTGCAGCACGCGGTACCTCCAAGTCACCTCTGTGCGGGGAGTGTTCCGCGCGCCGGGGCGACACGAGGGCGGTACGGAGTTTTTGTCGCTATTCGTCGGCGAATGAAACGATGTGGCCGCCGTGCGGCCGTATCGCGGTCGCCCCCGCGTCGTTTCCCTCCCCTCGCGCGACACCGGGACTCCGACAGGACGACCCTCTGAGACGCCCCCACGGCAGCCGCCCTCTCCGGGCGCCGCGAACGCAGCCGTCGCGGCCCCTCCCGTCCGCACGTCCTCGCAGGTCCTTGACGGTCTCTTGACGTCGGCGGCGGGCATGGAGGGCGAGGCTCGGGTTACGAGCGCAATGTGACACGCATCGTATTGGTCGCCCTGACACTGGCCGCCGGACTCGCGGCGGCCGCCGCCGCGGCATGGGTCTCGCCGTGGTGGCTGCTCGCCGCCGTCCCGCTCGTCCTGCTGGGAGCGCTGGGCACCTGGGATCTGCTGCAGCGCCGGCACACCGTGCTGCGCAACTACCCCGTCCTCGGCCACGCCCGGTACCTGCTGGAGCGGATCCGCCCCGAACTGCAGCAGTACTTCGTGGAGCGCAACTTCGACGGCCGCCCCTTCGACCGGGACGTGCGCAGCATCGTCTACGAACGGGCCAAGGGCACCGACGCCGAGCAGCCGTACGGCACCGAGCAGGACGTCTACCAGCCCGGCTACGAGTTCCTGATCCCCTCCATGGCGCCCCGCGCGGTGCCCGAGACGCCGCCGCGGGTGCGGATCGGCGGCCCCGACTGCAGCCGCCCCTACGACATGGCGCTGCTGAACGTGTCGGCGATGAGCTTCGGCTCCCTGTCGGCCAACGCGATCCTCGCCCTGAACGGGGGCGCGGCCGCAGGGGGGTTCGCCCACGACACCGGGGAGGGCGGCCTGTCGGAGTACCACCTGCGGCCGGGCGGCGACCTCGTCTGGGAGGTCGGCACCGGCTACTTCGGCTGCCGGACCCAGGACGGCGACTTCGACGCCGGCGAGTTCGCGGACAAGGCCGCCCACGACCACGTGAAGTGCGTGTCGCTGAAACTCTCCCAGGGCGCCAAGCCCGGCATCGGCGGAGTGCTGCCCGGAGCCAAGGTCAACGCCGAGATCGCCCGGGTCCGCGACGTGCCCGCCGGGCAGACGGTGATCTCACCGCCGTACCATCGCGCCTTCTCCACCCCGCGCGAACTCGTGCGCTTCCTCGCCAGGATGCGGGAGCTGTCCGGCGGCAAACCGACCGGCTTCAAACTCTGCCCCGGCTCGCGCAGCCAGTTCCTCGCCGTGTGCAAGGCCATGCTGGAGGAGGGCACGAGCCCGGACTTCATCATCGTGGACGGCGCCGAGGGCGGCACCGGCGCGGCGCCCCTGGAGTTCGCCGACCACGTCGGCACCCCGCTCACCGAGGGCCTGCTGACCGTGCACAACGCCCTGGTCGGCGCCGGCCTGCGCGACCGGATCCGGATCGGCGCCAGCGGCAAGATCGCCACCGGCACCGACCTGGTGAAACGGCTCGTCCAAGGCGCCGACTACGGCAACGCCGCCCGCGCGATGATGTTCGCCGTCGGCTGCATCCAGGCCCAGCGCTGCCACACCAACACCTGCCCGACCGGCGTCACCACCCAGGACCCCCGACGGGCCCGCGCCCTCGACGTCGGCGACAAGACCCTGCGCGTCGAGCGCCTGCAGAAGGCGACCGTGGCCAGCGCCCTGCAGCTCATGGCGTCCATGGGCGTCACCGACCCCGCGCAGCTGCGCCCGCACATGCTCCACCGGCGCATCGATCCCTACACCGAACGCTCCTACGAGCAGCTCTACGAATGGCTGGAGCCCGGCCGGCTGCTCGCCGAACCGCCCCAGTCCTGGGCGGCCGACTGGCACGCCGCCGACCCCGACCGCTTCACCGTGTGATCTGGAGGATCCCCTGTGGCACCCACCGTGGCCCGCGTCATCGTGGACGCGCTGAGCGAGCTTGGCGTACGCCAGGTCTTCGGCGTCGTCGGCGACGCGCTCAACCCGCTGACCGACGCCATCCGCACCACCGAGGACCTGGAGTGGATCGGCTGCCGGCACGAGGAGGCGGCGGCGTTCGCCGCGAGCGCCCAGTCACAGCTCACCGACACCCTCGGCGTCTGCATGGGCACCGTCGGTCCCGGCTCCGTGCACCTGCTCAACGGCCTCTACGACGCGGCCAAGAGCCACACCCCGGTCCTGGCGATCGCCGGTCAGGTGCCCCTCGCGGAGATCGGCAGCGACTACTTCCAGGAGGTCGACAACGACGCCCTGTTCAGCGACGTGGCCGTCTTCCGGGCCACGATCACCTCCCCCGACCAGCTGCCGCAGCTGCTGGAGACGGCCGTGCGCACCGCGCTGGGCCGCAAGGGCGTCGCCGTCCTCACCGTGCCGGGAGACCTCGGCGAGCAGGAACTGACCACCGACCGGCCCGCCCGCTTCTCCCTCAACGCCCCGCTGACCAGGCCGGACGAGGCCGCCGTACGCCGTGCCGCCGAGCTCCTCGACCGCGCCGAGCGCGTCACCCTGCTGGTGGGGCGGGGCGCCCGGGCCGCGCGTGAGGACGTCCTGGCCCTGGCCGACCGGCTGGCCGCGCCGATGGTGCTCACCCTGAAGGCGAAGGAGGGCTTCGAGGGCGAGGCCAACGCCTTCCAGGTGGGGCAGACCGGGCTGATCGGCAACCCCGCCGCCGCGGCCGCCCTGCAGGACGCGGACACCCTCCTGCTGCTGGGCACCGACTTCCCCTACCGCGACTGGTATCCGCACGACCGCACGGTCATCCAGGTCGACACCGAGGCCGCCCACATCGGGCGCCGGGTGCCCGTCGAGCTGGGACTCGTCGGCGACACCGGCGCCACCGTCCGCGACCTGCTCGGCCACCTGAGCGCCGCGCCCGCCGGGAGCGAGGGCGCGCGCGACCGCTCGCACCTGGAGAGCGCGCGCAAGCACTTCACACAGTGGCGCGCGGGCCAGGCGCGGCTCGCCGACCCGCGGCACGACACCAACCTGGTGGGACGCGTCCGCTCCGCACTGGACAACCGCACCCACGACATCCGCCCGGAGGCACTGGCCGCCGCGGTCGACCGGATCGCCGACGACGACGCCGTCTTCACCTCCGACACGGGCATGGCCACGGTATGGCTCTCACGGTTCGTCGAGATGCGCGGCGACCGGCGGCTGATCGGCTCCTACAACCTCGGCTCGATGGCCAACGCCATGCCCCAGGCGCTCGGCGCCCAGTGCCTGGACCGCGAGCGCCAGGTCGTGGCCTTCTGCGGCGACGGCGGGCTGAGCATGCTCCTCGGCGACCTCATGACGCTGAGGACCAGCCGCCTGCCCGTCAAGCTCGTCGTCTTCGACAACCGCCGCCTGGGCATGGTCAAGCTGGAACAGGAACAGGCCGGACTGCCCGAGTTCGGCACCGTCCTGGACAACCCCGACTTCGCCGCCGTCGCCACGGCCATGGGCATCACCGGCATCCGGGTCACCGACCCCGCCGACCTGGAGGAATCCGTACGCCGCGCTTTCGACACCCCCGGCCCGGTCCTGCTCGACGTCCTCACCAACCCGGACGAGATCGCCGTCCCGGCCAAACCGACGGTCCAGCAGGGCTGGGGCTTCGCGGTGGCCAAGGTGAAGGAGGTCGTGCGCAGCCACGGGGACAGCAGCGGGCACTGACGGGCACTGACACGCGGCCGGCGACGGATCACCGTGCACCCCGCCCTGTCACGCTGGGTGGTGACTACCTCGCTGCCAGGCACGCGAAAATCTGTCCTGGCCGGAGTAGACATTGGCTGATCGTGCGGTTATTGTTTCTCTCGTAGCCGAGATCGAGAAGGGCCCGGCAGAAACGAACTGCCGGGCAGCAGTACGCAGTTGCAGTGTGCATGGCGGTGCGGTGGTGGAGTTTCGAAGCCAGAGCAGGTGCAGGACGGCGACGGGACTGACGACCGGACCGGGTGGCCCGCAGTGATCAGGGGCCGCCACCAGCAGGACCGCTTTACCAGCAGCGCAGTGTCGGCGGTTCCCCGGTGAAGGCGTCTGGCTGCGGACGCGCGCACCGGGAGGCATCGGCAGTACGTGTTCGGCAAGTGTTGGATTCAGAGGGAAGAACGGAGGAGTGGAGCGCCATCAGGATCGCCCGGCCGGCAGCGACTGGTCCGGGTACCGCAGGACATCGACAGTGAGGTGGTCTCCGGTCACGCATACGCGATCCCCGCACCCCCGGCGGCATTGAGGCCGGGTCCGCGGAAACAGAGGGCCGGCGCAGCACGAGGGCCGGCAGATGGTGTAACAGTTCCTTCGGGGCCCTGGTGCCGGTACGGCACCAGGGCCCCTCGACGCGTTCCACGAAGAGGTGCGATGACAGCAGACGACTCCTACGGCCGTCTCGACGACGACGACTACCCCGCCTACACCATGGGCCGGGCCGCCGAGATGCTCGGCACCACCCAGGGCTTCCTGCGCGCCGTCGGCG